>JAPYQV010000146.1 GCA_029937205.1 Alphaproteobacteria bacterium | reverse complement strand
TCGATCCCGGCCGCCGGGTCGAATATTATGAGGCCTATTCGCGCATCCAGGACCATGACGGCAACTTCATCGACCCGCATCAATATCTTGAGCTCGCCGAGCGCGCCGGGTTGGTCGGCGCGATAGACAATAATCTGCTGTTCCGCTGTATTCAGCTGCTGCGCCGCGTGCGGCGTCACAATCACGACTACGGCTTTTTCTGCAACGTGTCGCCGCACACGCTGCGCGATGAAACCTTCTTTGGCCAGTTCGTCGAATTCCTGTCCGAGAATGTCGAACTGGCCAACGATCTCATTTTTGAGTTCTTCCAGGCTGACGTGGAGACCCATTTCCTTGAGTTTGCCGAAAATCTCGACCGCCTGGCGGAACTTGGCTTTAGTTTCTCCATGGACCGGGTGGAGCGCCTGGATTTGAATTTCATGGAAATCGCCAAGCGCAATTTCCACTTCGTCAAAGTGGAAGCCGACAATCTGATTTCGCTCGCGAATACGGAAAGAGGCCGCGATCAGATGCTCAATCTGCAGGAAGACCTGCTCGATTCGCGTGTCACGATGATCGTCGAAAAAATTGAAACCGAGCCGCAACTGGTCGAACTGCTCGACCACAATATCCGTTACGGCCAAGGCTACCTGTTCGGCGAGCCGCGCGAGAGCAAGGCTTGATACCAACGAGTCATAAGAATGACTCGTTGCATTTTTATGATGTCCCTCAAACGCCGGGCGGTCGCATCCGCTCCCTTGGCTACCTCGTATTAACTCGGGCGCGAAGTCTCGCTTGCCGGAATGCTGGGCGCATTCCGGAGGGTGACTATGCTTTCCAAATCTGCGCGTCTGTGACAGAAGCAGTTTCCCGACACGAGACATATAAGCATGACTATTCCCCTTATCCGTGGCCTCAGTGAACTGAGCTCGGCCTATGACGGCTTTATCCTTGATATCTGGGGCGTTGTTCATCAGGGCGGCGACGCTTATCCAGAAGCTGTCGCGTGCATCCGGCAACTGCGCGCTGAGGGAAAGCGCGTGGTGTTTCTCTCGAACGCACCGCGGCGGGCGGAGAAAGTCGCCCAAATTCTCGCCGACAAAGGTATCCCGCGCGACCTCTATGACGGCGTGCTCTCTTCCGGAGAAGCGACACGGATCGCCTTCGAGACGGAAAACGAAGCACCGCTGAACGCGCTTGGCCGGCGATACTTCCTGCTCGCCGCGGACGGCGACGACGATCTCCTGCACGGTCTCAATTACAGCGCGGCAGCCAACATAGCGGATGCCGATTTTCTACTCACGATTGGCCTCAGTGCGCAACGTCCGAGCATCGCGGCGCATGAGGAAATCCTAAGCCAAGCCGCGGCGCACGGGGTGACCATGGTGTGTGTCAATCCCGATGTCGAAGTCGTCCGCCTCGGCCAGCGCGAACTCTGCGCCGGCGCCCTGGCGCAATATTATGAAGAGATCGGCGGCACCGTCGCGCATGTCGGCAAGCCGTACCCCTTTGTCTACCGCCTCTGTCTGGACATGCTCGACGCCGCTCAGCAGAAGCGCGTTTTGGCGGTCGGCGACGGGCTGGAGACCGATATTCCAGGCGCCCGCGCCGCCGGCATCGACGCGCTCCTGGTGACCGGCGGATTATTGGCCGAAAGCCTTGGTGTGACACGCTTTGAGGCACCTGACAGGCAAGCCCTGGCCGAGCTTTGCCGGGCGGCAAATGAATGCCCGCGTGCGGCGATTCCGGCGCTCAACTGGTAGATCACACCAGACCTTCAACAGATATTTATTGGCAAGTGCGCACCGGACTGTCGATATTAGGTCCATGGTCGCCGGTTTAAGACGCATATCCTGGATAACAGCGGGACAAACACAGGCCCTGCCGCTCGTTGTGGCATTGCTATTGTTGGCCGGCGGCGCGGTTTATTTGGGCGACAGTGTGAGTGGACGCCAGAGCGCGCTCTATCTGATCGGTGGCGCGCTCGGCGTCGCCCTCTATCACGCCCTGTTCGGTTTCACCGCCGCCTATCGCCGTCTGTTCACCGAGGGCCGCGGCGCCGGCGTGCGGGCGCAATTGATCATGCTGGCGTTGGCGAGCGCGATCTTCGCTCCCCTCCTCGCCGCCGGCAGCGCCTTTGGCCAACCGCTTGGGCCCGCCCTCGCGCCGATCGGGGTCTCGGTGATGGCGGGTGCCTTTTTATTCGGTATCGGCATGCAATTGGGCGGCGGCTGTGCGTCGGGAACGCTCTTCACCGTCGGCGGCGACAGTACGCGCATGACCTTCACATTGGTCGCCTTCATCGCCGGTTCGCTTGCCGGCTCGGCCCATTTGCCGTGGTGGCTGGCGCAACCGAAGATCGCGTCGCTGTCGATTTATAACGAGATGGGGTGGCCCGGCGGCCTCGCCCTGCAACTGGCCTTCATCGCCGTGCTCGCACTGGCCACCATCCGCATCGAACGCAAACGCCACGGCGTCCTGGAGCAGTCCGAGAAAATCACTGGCGCGGCGGACGCCTGGCGCCGCCTGCTGTTCGGCCGCTGGCCGCTGCTTTGGGGTGCGCTCGCGCTCGCCCTGCTGAATGTCGCGACCCTGCTGGTGGCCGGGCGGCCGTGGGGCATTACCTGGGCTATACCCTCTGGGGCGGCAAAGTCGCCGATGCCGCCGGCCTTGATGTCGCGGCCTGGGACTTTTGGCAATGGCCCGGCCCAGCGCGCGCGCTTGACGCCGGGATCACCCAGGATGTCACCTCGGTGATGAATGTCGGCATTATCGTCGGCGCCGCTGTCGCCGCCGCGCTTGCCGGGCGCTTTGCGCCGCTCCTGAAAATCTCGCCGCGTTCCCTGGCCGCCGCGCTGATCGGCGGACTGCTGCTCGGCTATGGCGCGCGCCTTGCCTTCGGCTGCAACATTGGCGCCTTCTTCAGCGGCGTGGTTGCCGGCAGTCTGCATGGCTGGGTCTGGCTTGTCTTCGGCTTGCTCGGCACGGTCGCCGGCATTTATCTGCGGCCGCTGTTCGGCTTCGAGGCCGGCGGGCTTTTCCGGCCCGAATTCCTGCGTCGAAAAGCGCTGTGAGCTGGGCAAACCTGGCGCGCCTGGTAATCGTCCTGATGATCGTCGCCGGGATTGCCGCCGCCGCGGCCCATTGGAGCGAAATAAACGTTGAAACCCTCGAATACCGGATTCGCGAATTCGGCATATGGGCGCCGCTCCTGTTCATCGCCACCTATTGCGTCGCCGCCATATTCTTCCTACCGGCCAGTCTTTTCACATTGGCGGCCGGCATGCTGTTTGGCCCGGTTTAGGGCGCCGTTTACAGCCTGGGCGGCGCCAGTTTGGGTGCCGCGCTGGCGTTTGTTGTTGCGCGCTATATTGCCGCCAATTGGATCGCTGGCCATGCCGGGCCGCGCGTTTTACGCATCATCGACGGCGTGGCAAACGAAGGATGGCGGTTCGTCGCCTTCACCCGGCTCGTGCCTATTTTTCCCTATGCGCCGCTCAATTATTTCTTCGGTGTCTCGCGCATCCCGTTCCGGCACTTCATCTTGGCGACGGTTATTTGCATGGCGCCGTCCTCCATCGCCTATTCCTGGCTCGGCCATATCGGCATGGAGGCCGCATCGGGCCGCGGCGACTGGGTCAAGTTCGCCCTGCTTGGGCTCGCGGCGCTGGCCTTGATTATCTTCCTGCCGCGCGTGATCAAGTATTTCCGCAAATAGTTATCGATCTCGCGACAGCGCATGGCACGCCCAGAGCGCGGCGGTGAAGGTCAGCAGCGCGCCGGCTTGGTGGGCGGCGCCGAGCGGGACCGGGACGAACAGCAGCAAAGTTGCAATGCCAAGTGCGAGTTGCACCAACACCATCCCTGCCCAGATGCCGAGCGCACGGCGCGCCAACGGGGTCAGCGCCACTCGCATACTGGCGACCCAGAGGGCGAGCGTCGCAAAGACCACCAGCAGGGCGAGCAGGCGGTGGTCGAGCTGAACCAGGGGCAGGTTTTCGAAAAAATTCCGCCACCACGGTTCGAGCCGGAATATATCCGCCGGCACGAAGCGGCCATCCATGAGCGGAAAGCTGTTATAGGCAAGACCTGCATCATTGCCGGCGACAAATCCGCCGGAGAGAATGGTGAGAAAAACCAACCCGATCAGAATCGGCGCACCCCATCGCCCCAGGCGCCATCTTCCGACCGGCGCCGTCGTCGGATGGCGCGGCCGCAGCAAGCCAAGGGCGGTCCAGAATATATAGCCAAAGATCAGGACGGCGAGACCGAGATGGGCGGTTAAACGATAGGCACTGACATCGGGGCGATCCACCAAACCGCTCTTGACCATATACCAGCCGAGCACACCCTGCAGCGCGCCGAGGACAAACATGATGCCGAGCCGGGGTGCCAATTTCCACGAAATGCGGCGGCGCACCAGGAAATAAAGAAACGGCAGGGCAAACACCGCGCCGAGCGCCCGGCCGAGCAGCCGGTGGCTGTATTCGAACAGGAATATTCGTTTGAACTCGCCCAGGGTCATGGCGAAATTGATTTTCTGATATTCCGGGAATTGCTGATATTGCGCGAACACGCGTTGCCACGCCGCCTCGCCAAACGGCGGCAGGATACCGAACAGCGGACGCCATTCGACCATCGAGAGGCCGGAGTGGGTTAGGCGCGTCACCCCGCCGAGCACGACCATGGCGAAGATCATGGCGCACAGAACGAAAAGCCAGAGAGCGATGGCGCGCTGTTTATCCGGCGGCGCGGTCATGCTTGGTTCAATCAGGGGCTTGGCGCCTCAAGATTTGCATACCCAGCATGCTCATCACATCCTCGCCGTTCTGATTGAAGATCGTCATGCGGTAGCGCAACATGCCGCGGTCCGGTTTCGAGCGCGACGGCGTTGTCTCCAGGACCTCGCCGCGCATGCGCAAGGTATCGCCTGGATAAACCGGTTTGAGCCAACGCAATTCGTCCATGCCGGGCGAGCCCATGCTGGCGTCGGGCGCGAACACCTGCGCCTGAATCATCATGCGCACACCGATGGCCAAGGTCTGAATGCCGCTCGCAATGAGACCGCCGAACGGCCCTTCTTTCGCCGCCTCGACATCCATGTGAAACGGCTGTGGATCATATTTGAGGGCGAATTCGAGAATTTCAGCCTCGCTCAAGGTTTTGCCCTCGGTCTCAAAGGTCGAGCCCTCGGAGAAATCGTCGAGATAACAATGGAACATTAATTTACCTCAGTATTGGCGCGGGGGGGACTGTACGTCCCCGCCTTTGTCACGCCAAGGCGAAAGGCCACAAATTCAGCCCGGCGTTTTAGCTCGCCAATGCAAAATGTGCCGCTTCCCAGGCGAGCATGGCGCGTTTGCGCTCCGGGCCCCAATAATAATTGTGGAAACGGCCCGATTTGCGGATCACCCGGTGGCAGGGAATTAAATAGGACACCGGGTTGGCGGCAACGGCACTGCCGACGGCGCGCGCCGCGCCGGATTTATCCAGTGCGTCGGCGAGGCCGCCATAGGACACCACCGCGCCCGGTGGAATGCGCAACAGCGCCTCCCACACCTTGAGCTGGAAATTGGTGCCGCGCAGGTCGAGCGCCAGGCGCCCGCCCGAGGCGCCGAATATGCGCGCCGCCGTCACACCTGTCTGCGCTTTGTCGAGGCGGAAGGTGGCGTTCTGCCAGCGTCGCTGAAAATCCTGCAACGGCTCAGGCGATACGTCATCCTCGGCAAAGCCCAGCGCGCACACGCCGCGTTCGGTCTGGCCGATAAAGCACGGGCCGAAGGGGCTCGGGTGAATGCCATAGGCAATCTCGATCCCCGCCCCGTCGCGCTTGTAATCGCCCGGTGTCATGGCCTCATAGGTGACGAACAGATCATGCAGCCGCCCGGGACCGGAGAGGCCGGAATCATATGTCGTGTCGAGCACCGAAGCTGCCTCCGCCAGGCGCCGGCGGGCATGGTCGAGCGTGAGATATTGGACAAACCGCTTGGGCGAAATTCCCGCCCAGCGTTTGAACATGCGTTGAAAATGAGCAGCGCTCAAACCAGCCGCATCGGCAATCGCGTCGAGATCGGGCTGGTCGAGGTAATTCTCTTCAAGATAGGAAATGGCGCGTTCAATGCGGGCGTAATCGCGCGATTGCTCGGCTAGATCAGTGGTTATATTCATGGCGGTATCCGTCTCCTAAAACCCGACGATAAAATCAGTTTAGGACAGCACGGAGATCCGGCCCACCCGATAGCTGCGCTGCTCTAATAATCTTCGAGTGATTGCACCGTCACCGCGTGGTTCAGCGGGCCATGTCCGGCGCCAAAGCCGGGCGCGCCAGCAATGGCGCGGCGCACATATTCGCGCCCACGCCGCACCGCATCGCGCAATTCCATGCCCTGAGCGATACCTGTGGCAATCGCCGAAGCCAGCGTACAGCCGGTGCCATGCGTGTGTTTGCTGTCGATCCGCTCGGCATCGAACAGCTCCATGCCATCGTCGGTTTGCAGCACATCGGTCACCGTATTATTGGTCAAATGACCGCCCTTCAGCAGCACCGCCGGCACGCCCAGGGTGTGCATCATTTCAGCCGCATGAATCATGCCCTCGCGATCTTCGATCGAAAATCCGGTGAGCACCTCGGCTTCGGGAATGTTCGGCGTTATAACCGACGCGCCCAGGATCAGGCGCGCCTTGAAGGCCTGCATGGCGTCTTCTTCCAACAGCGACGCGCCGCTCTTGGCAACCAGAACCGGATCGCAGACCAAGGGGATACCCATCGCCTTTTCTTCGATCACGTCGGCAACGGCCGAGATAATATCGTGGCTGTAGAGCATGCCGGTTTTGATGCAATCGACGCCAATATCATCCAGCATCATGCACATTTGCAGCGCCACCATATCCGGTGAGACGGGCTCGATCTTGGCGACGGATTTGGTATCTTGCGCGGTGAGGACGGT
>JAPYQV010000145.1 GCA_029937205.1 Alphaproteobacteria bacterium | reverse complement strand
CTTGATCCTCCTCGACTAACTATAAGGTTGGACCAATCAATTGGGGGAGGATCAGATTGTCGCTGTGCTGGAGCGCGCCGACGTCGACGTATCGGAAGCATCGGATGGTGATGTCGGTATGCGTCTCTTTGAGGAGGGCGCGCATGATGTGGTGATTACCGATATCCTGATGCCCAACCGAGAAGGCATTGAAACCATTCGCGATTTACGCCGCAGCAAAGAGGACGTCAAGATCATCGCCATTTCTGGTGGCGGCAATATCGATAAAATGCAGTTGCTCGATTTGGCGCAGAAGTTCGGTGCCGATCGCGTGCTGCCCAAGCCCTTCACACCGCAGCAAGTGTTGACGACTCTGGACGAAGTGCTGGCTGAACGCGACTAGCGTTCAGGTCGCTTTAGCTGCGCCTGGCATATTTCGTCGCCACATAATCCTCGACGATCACTTGGAACGCCTCGGCAATGCCCTCACCGCGCAGTGTTACCGTCTTGGCGCCATCGATAAATACCGGCGCGGCCGGGGTTTCCCCGGTGCCCGGTAGGCTGATGCCGATGTCGGCATGTTTGCTCTCGCCGGGACCGTTGACGATGCAGCCCATGACGGCGAGTTGCATATCCTCCACACCGACATAGTCTTCGCGCCATTCCGGCATTCGCGCGCGCACATGGCTCTGAATTTTTTCCGCCAGTTCCTGAAACACCGTGCTTGTGGTCCGCCCGCAACCCGGGCAGGCGATCACCAGGGGCGTAAAGGCGCGCAGACCCATGGTTTGCAAAATCTCCTGGGCAACGATGACTTCCTGGGTACGGTCGCCACCCGGTGCCGGCGTGAGCGAGACGCGAATGGTATCGCCGATGCCCTGTTGCAACAGGATGCCGAGCGCCGCCGTGGAGGCAACGATGCCCTTCGAGCCCATACCCGCCTCGGTCAAGCCAAGATGCAGCGCATAATCCGAGCGCGCCGCCAGATCGGTATAGACCGCGACCAGGTCCTGCACCTGAGAGACTTTGCAGGAAATCACGATGTGGTCGCGGGCAAGGCCGATTTCTTCCGCCAAGGCAGCGCTTCTGAGCGCCGATTCCACCAAGGCGTCGCGCATAACCTGTTGAGCGTCGAGCGGCTCCTTGAGAGTGGCGTTCCGGTCCATCAATTCGGCCAGCAAGTCCTGGTCGAGACTGCCCCAATTGACGCCGATGCGCACCGGGCGGTCGTACTCGAGCGCCACTTCGATCATGGTTTGAAACTGGCGGTCGCGTTTTTCGCGGAAACCGACATTGCCGGGATTGATGCGGTATTTTGCCAAGGCCTCGGCACAGGCCGGATGATCGCGCAGTAATTTGTGGCCGTTATAGTGGAAATCACCGATCAGCGGCACGGCGCAATTCGCCGCATCAAGGCGCTCGCGGATATGTGGTACCGCCGCTGCCGCTTCCGGCGTGTTGACGGTTAGCCGCACGAGCTCCGAGCCGGCTTCGGCCAGCGCTTGCACCTGTGCCGCGGTGCCGGCCACATCCACCGTATCGGTGTTGGTCATGGACTGGACGAGCACCGGTGCGCCGCCGCCGATGCGGTAGGGGCCAACGCGCACAGCGATGCTGCCGCGGCGTTGGCTCAATGGAATGCCGCCGTTCATATGGCGATTCTCTGCCTAGCCCAGGACTTTCTTTTTGGCACGGTGGAGAAAATCGATCGTCGACGCGATGGTTTTCTCCGGGCACTCCACCAAATCCGCATGGCCGATATCCTCGTAAACGATTAATTCGCAGTCAGGTATATTGTCCGCCACCCACTGCGCGCCGGCGCCCGTACTGCCGGTCTCCATAGGCGTTAACATATCCTTTTTGGCGGTGATGACGAGGGTCGGGTTGGTAATTTTTTTGCAGTCCTCGCGCAAATCCATGCTTTCCATGGCAAGACAGGCCTGCACCACCGTTTCGACCGAGTTGAGCCCGACAATGGTGCGTACCATCTCAATCAGTCCGGCGCCGTCCGGACCGTCGAGATAGTCCGCGCCGACGGCCTGGGTCACCACATGATCGGCGAATTCGGGTGAACAGCCCCACGAGGTCGCCATATGGCGCCAGGTACGGAACATGATCTTGCGCATGCGGTCGCACTTGGCAAAGGCGCAATCGCTCACCACACCGATACATTTTTCCGGGTATTTGGCGGCAAATTTAAGCGCGATCATACCGCCCGCCGAGGTTCCCATAACGTGGGCGCGGGGAATATCGAGCTTGTCCATGAGCGCTGCCAGATCGTCTGCCCAGAGGTCCAGATCATAGGATTGCAGCGGCCGGTCGGTCTGGCCGTAACCGCGTTGGTCATAGCTGATGAGCTTGAAATTCTCGGCCAGGCCTTCCCACACCATGGCAAAATTTTGGCGTCCGAATAGCGAGCCACCGATCAGAGCGAGGGGGTCGCCGTCACCCATATATTCATAAAAAATATTAATTCCATTTGCTTCGACCTTGGGCATAAATAGCTTCCTGTGTGCTTTGATTGGGCGCGCCCTTCAGGGCGCAGCGTATCGCCGCCATTATGTCGCCTGAAGCCAGCAAGGTCGATGACGTGTTTTCGAGAGGTCTTGAAGGCGCGTTAGGCAGCAAATGTCTTGTGCTCACCGCTGCCCGGTTCCGAGCGCAGTTCCTTCAATTCGAACGGATTGGCATGAATCTCCTGCATATCCGCGCCGGCCAGAAAGGCGCGCTTCTTGGCGCCGTGAACCATCGGCGGATTGCCGCACAGATAAACGCGCCACCCCGAGAGGTCCTTGATTTCTCCAAGGGCGACATCATCCGCCCGCCCGTGACTGTAACCGAGCGGCGGGTTCGCTCCTGAAAGACAGCCGGTGTAATTGAAATTGGGATACGCCTGAGCCAGATCAAACAGGGTGTCGCGCAGGTAGAGACCGACCGGCGTATGCGAGCCATGATAGAGCCGCACCGGGCCCAGGTGGCCGTCATTCAGCGCATCGCGCGCAATCGCCACCAGAGGTGCCAGGCCGGTGCCGCTGCCAACCAACATCAAGCTTTGTCCGGGTGCGCCGGGAAGATAAAAACAAGCGCCGTTGGGACCTTGAATATCGACGCTATCGCCCACTTTCATGTCGTCAAATATCCAATTGCTCAATTGCCCGCCCGGCATGCGCTTGACGTGGAATTCCAGATAGCGGTCGAGATTGGGGACGCTGGCGAGGAAATAGGAGCGGCATAGGCCATCGTGGCGGCGCAAATTGAGAAATTGTCCGGCGTGATAATAAAGCGGTGTTGCCGGCTCCAGAATGACGCGGCAAATCCCTGGCGCCAGCAATTCACGTGACAAAATCACGGCGCGCTGGAAAAGCGCCGCATCTTCTGCCGGGACAACGCTGATATCGCTTTCGGGCACGCACAGGCAGGACAGAAAATAACCCTGAACACTTAGCGTATCGCGCAAGCCTGCCTGGGCGCTTGAAGGCACACCGCCTTCCGGTGCGCGCATCATGCAGTTTAGGCAACTGCCCTTGCGGCAGGAATAGTTTGGCTCCTCACCGTTGCGCAACAGGGTATCGAGGACGGATTCCGAGGGCTCGGCCTCGTATGCCGCATTGTTAAATTGAACGGTGGGCATGGCTCGGATACGCCGCGCGGCGGTTTATTGGTTGCGGACGTCGCCTTTTGTGCTGGCGGCCGTGGGCATGATCTCACCGGCGATGCTTTCCGGGACGCCGCGCTCCTTCAGGGTATCCTGAAGATGTCCCGCGACTGCGGCATTCATGGCAACTTCGCCGCCAATTTGTCGATAAATCGATTCGACCATCTTGAAATTCCCCTCTGTGAATTGTATCCGCAAGTGGATGTCAGACTATCCACTGAAGGCATTACCAAAGGGTAAAATTGACTGTCGAATCTGTGCTCCCTAAGGGGCCACGGCTTGCGCCGCGATGGCGGCAAAGATGATGTCCAGCTCACTCGCCATTTCATCCAGGTCGGCACTGCCATAGGGCGCGAAAATAGCCGTCGGCGTGCGGTAGGTCAGGCTGGCGCTGCCGTCTGATTGGCCGGTGATGTAGAAGCGGAGCGGCGCTTCCATGCCGGCTTCGACGCTGGCGGCCAACATGCGGACGGCATAGTCATTGCGAAAAACGCCAATCACCATATTGCCGGCGATGTCGATGCCGCGCCGTTTTGCCCCGGCGCTGGCGCTGGCCTTGGTGACCGCGAACATGCCATTGTTCTTGATGGCGGTGTTCAGGGCGGTGACCAGCTCGGCGAAGGATTTTCCGCTGACCTGGCTGCGGGTACCGGGATGGGGCCACTCATCGGCGGCGAGAGGTGGTGCCATGAGAAACACAATCAAGGCGGCAATGATCGATCGTTGTAGGATCGAGCGCTTTAGAAATCGAAGCATGGTCTCTCCCGCTATTGAGCATTGATGACAATGCCGGGATTATAGAGAGCCCGACGAGCACGCGGGATAACAGTGGAGTGATGTGGTGGCGCATGGCTTTCTGAGCGATTGGCGGCAGGCCGGCGAAGTGCTGGCCAGGCTGGCGGCAGAGGATGTGGCGAGTCTGCCGCTTCTGCCGGCGTCCGCGTTGGCGCCGCTGCTGGCGGCGGCGGAAGCGCTCAGCTATCGCACCGCACGAAACGAGATCGGCGCCGGCACCCGGGCAGTGCGGCAGGATTTCGATATTTGCATGGCGCCGACGCACCCCGGCGTGCTGTGGGATCTCGCGGCTGAGCTCGAAGAATTTCTTGGCCAGGCCCTGGCGCGACAGCGTCCCGCGTTGCTGAACGGACACATCACCCTGAACGATCTCGTGGTCCAGCGCTATCCGGCCGGCTCGTTCGGCATCACCGCGCACCGCGATCACGTGCGCTATACCGGCCTGGTTGCCTTGATCCTGCTCTCCGGCGAGGGGCGTTTCTTCGTCTCCAGCGAGCGCTCCGGCGACGATGCACGCGAGATACCGTGGCGGCCTGGCGAAGTCCTTCTCATGCGCGCGCCGGGATTTGCCGGCCGTACGGATCGCCCGTTTCATTCTCTCACGGATATCACGGCCGAGCGCTACAGCGTTGGCCTGCGCCACGACACCCAGGCCGACGATTAGGGCCGCGCCGTTACCACCAATAGCTCGGATATTTGCGCGCGCGCGGAATATTGTTGAAGACCAGCGCCACCAGCACCATGGCGAGCGCGCCGAGCAATACCGGCGCCAGCAGAAACGACCAGTCGGCGGCGCTAAGCGCAATCACAATCGGGTTGGCACCGGCTGGCGGATGCAGGGTTCGGCTCAATTGCATCAGTGCAATGGCGCCGCCGACGCCGATCGCCATGACCCACCAGGCATCGCCCAGCAGCGTGAGGAGAATGAGGCCGAGGAGCGCGGCGAGCAGATGCCCGCCAATGACGTTGCGCGGCTGGGAAGCGGGCAAATCATGCATGCCGAAGAGGAGAACCGCGCTGGCGCCGAAGGGCGCCATCAGGAGCGGATAGTCGCTTGCCAGCGTGATGCCTGCCACGGCGGCGATGGCGGCCAGGCCACCCGCTCCCGACCAGGCAATGGTTTCGAAAGGCGGCCGCCCCGGTGCGCGTCCGGCGCCGCGCATCTTGGCGAAGTAACGGCGCAATATCATACCGAGGAGCGGCTCAGTCCTCGCCCATCTTGAGGGCGGCGAGGAAGGCCTCGTGCGGGATTTCCACATTGCCGAACTGGCGCATGCGTTTTTTGCCGCGCTTCTGCCGGTCGAGCAATTTGCGTTTGCGCGAGACATCGCCGCCGTAGCATTTGGCGGTCACGTCCTTGCGCATGGCGCTCACGGTCTCGCGTGCTACCACCTTGCCGCCGATAGCGGCCTGGATGGCGACCTTGAACAGTTGACGCGGGATCAGGTCCTTGAGACGCATACAAAGTGCCCGGCCGCGCGCCTCTGCTTGATCGCGGTGAACCACAATGGACAGCGAATCAACCGGCTCGCCATTGATCAGAATACCGAGTTTGACCAGATTGCTCTCCTGGTAGCCGTCCAAATGGTAGTCGAAGCTGGCATAGCCGCGCGAAATTGATTTCAGCCGGTCATAGAAATCGAACACCACTTCGTTGAGCGGCAGGCGATAGGTCACCAGGGCACGGCTGCCGGCATAGGTGAGGTCGATCTGTTGGCCGCGCTTCTCCTGGCACAGCGCTAGAACCGGTCCGAGATATTCATCCGGCACCATGATGCTGGCTTTGATCCATGGTTCGTCGATGCCGCGGATTTTAGTCGGGTCGGGCATGTCGGCAGGATTGTGCAGATCAAACTCTTCATCTTGCGTGGTGCGCAGGTGATAGACAACGCTCGGCGCCGTGGCCACCAGATCGAGATCGAATTCACGCTCGAGCCGCTCTTGGATGATTTCCAGGTGGAGGAGGCCGAGGAAGCCGCAGCGGAAGCCCATGCCGAGCGCGGCAGATGTCTCGGCCTCGTAATGAAAGCTCGAATCGTTCAGGCTGAGCTTGGCCAGGCTTTCGCGCAGGCGCTCGAAATCATCCGAGTCGGAGGGAAAGAGGCCACAAAAAACCACCGGCACGCTGGGCTTGAAGCCGGCCAGGGGTTCGCCGGTTTGGCGCCGCTCTTCGGTGAAGGTATCGCCGACCTCGCATTCGGAAACGTCTTTGATGCTGGCGGTGATAAAGCCGATTTCGCCCGGGCCGAGCGCGTCGACGATTTCGGTTTTCGGCGTAAACACGCCGACACGCTCGATATCATGGGTCGAGCCCAGCCCCATCATGCGCACCTTCATGCCTTTGCGGAGATATCCGTCCTGCACCCGCACCAGAATCATGACGCCGAGATATTGATCGTACCAGCTATCGACGAGCAGTGCCTTCAGGGGTGCATCCGTGTCGCCCTCGGGCGCCGGCAGGCGTTCGATCAACGCGTCGAGCACATCACTGACGCCGGCGCCGGTCTTGGCCGAAATCTGCA
>JAPYQV010000144.1 GCA_029937205.1 Alphaproteobacteria bacterium | reverse complement strand
CGCCGGAACTGATCGACCGGACCCTGTGGGAAGCCTCCGGCCATTGGGAAAAATTCCGCGATCTTATGTTCACCACTGAGACCGAGGACCGCGTGCTGGCACTGAAGCCGATGAATTGCCCCGGCCATGTGCAGATTTTCCGCCAAGGCATCAAAAGCTACCGCGACCTGCCGCTGCGCATGGCTGAGTTCGGCGCTTGCCACCGCAATGAGCCGTCGGGCGCGCTGCATGGGCTGATGCGGGTGCGCGGCTTCGTCCAGGACGATGCCCATATATTCTGCACCGAAGATCAGATTACGCCTGAAACCGAGGCTTTCTGCGAACTCTTGATGTCGATATACAAGGATTTCGGCTTCGAGCAGGTGCTCGTCAATTTCGCCGACCGGCCGCCGGTGCGGGCCGGCGCCGATGAAGTTTGGGACCGCGCCGAAGGGGCGCTGATGGCCGCCGTCAAGAGCACCGGTCTCGAAGTCCATCTCAATCCGGGCGAAGGCGCGTTTTACGGTCCCAAACTTGAATTTGTCTTGCGCGACGCGATCGGCCGGGATTGGCAATGCGGCACCCTGCAAGTGGATTTCGTCCTGCCCGAGCGGCTCGATGCGTCCTACGTCGGCGAGGATGGCGAGCGCCACCGCCCGGTCATGCTGCACCGCGCTATCCTGGGCTCGATCGAGCGTTTTCTCGGCATACTCATCGAGCATCATGCCGGACGTTTTCCGCTCTGGCTGGCGCCGCGCCAGGTGGTGGTGGCGACCATCACCGAGGACAGCGACGCTTATGCCGGCGAAGTGCTCGCCCGCCTGCGCGCGGCGGGACTGCGCGCCGAGGCGGATCTGCGCAATGAGAAGATCGGCTACAAGGTGCGCGAGCACAGCGTCGCCAAGCTGCCCGTCATTCTCGCCGTCGGCGGGCGTGAGGCCGACAGCCAGTCTGTCGCCATGCGCCGCCTCGGCCAGAAACAGCAAGAAGTGCTTGCGCTCGACGAGGCCGTGGATAGACTTCGGATCGAGGCGGCAGGGCCTCTGGCGCAAGGAATTTAGGGCGATTTTTACCCAACCGGGCCAGAAAATACTGCTCTGCGGCCTTTTTTTGTTGAGGAAAAGAGAGGGGAATAAGCATCGTTAGGCATACCAGTTTAGTACCGCCCAAGCGCGAAGGTCCGCGCGTGAATAGTGACATATCTGTCGCCAGTGTTCGTCTCATTGACGGCGACGGCGAGCAGGTCGGCGTCGTTGCCATAGACCGCGCACTGGAAATGGCCGCCGAGAGCGGCTACGACCTAGTCGAAATTTCACCCGGCGCGGAACCGCCGGTGTGTAAATTGATGGACTATGGCAAGTATAAGTACGAGGCGCAAAAAAAGGCTGCGCTGGCGCGTAAAAAGCAGAAGACAATCGACGTTAAGGAAGTAAAATTCCGCCCCGGCATCAGCCAAGCCGATTACGATGTCAAACTGCGGAATATCCGGCGCTTTCTCGGCGAAGGCGACAAGGTGAAGATCACGCTGCGCTTCCGCGGCCGCGAAATGGTGCATCAGGATCTCGGCATGAAGGTTTTGATGCGCGTGCGCGACGATCTCGAGGAAATCAGCAAAGTCGAGCAGCTGCCCAAAATGGAAGGGCGGCAAATGACAATGGTGGTAACACAAAAGTAACTATTATCAGGCATTCTATGGCTTGATGCGTGGCGCAAGAAATTGAATTCACCCGGCACGCTTGGTTCACCCCGTTGCGAACTGTTTTAAATGTCCCAACAGAGCTTTCCGAGACCCGGCAGCACGGTGCTTGGCGTCGATGACGAGACGCTGAATCTCAAATTGCTGTCGGCGACCGTCGCCAGCATGGGATACCGCTTCATCGGCGCGCGTAGTGGCGCGGAATGCTTGAATATTCTCAAAAAATCAGCGCCGCGCATTGTCCTTTTGGACATCATGATGCCGGAAATGGACGGCTTTGAGGTGTGCCGCCGCATTCGCAAGGATTTCCCGCTGCTGAAATGCCGCATCATTTTTCAAACCGCCTTGAATTCAAAGGATGATATCCTCAACGCCATGAAAGCGGCGGGCGACGATTATATCGTCAAGCCGATCCAGCCGAAAATGTTGAAAAAAAGGCTGCTGCACTGGATGGCAAAGTAAGCGCGCAAGTTGCCCGATCCTGCCGCTTGCATTTTTCCGTCACTATGGCTACAAACTGCTCCCTCGTAGAGGTGGCGCGGCTTAAGGCATGCCCAACCGCCCGGTTAATCAGGATATTCGCGTCCGTCCCCGCCGTTTCGGTGCGGCCGGCCAGGCGATCAAATAGAGAAAGAAATTGAAATGCCTAAGCTCAAAACAAAGAGCAGTACTAAAGGGCGCTTTACCATCACCGGCAGCGGGAAATTGCGCCGCGGCCACGCCAAGCACCGCCACGGTCTTTCCAAACAGGAAAAAAAGGTACGCCGCAGCCATCGTGGGCTGAGCGTCATGGATAAAACCAATACACCGGCGGTAAAACGCTGGATGCCCTACATTTAAGGAAGTCCGGCCATGTCTCGCGTAAAACGGGGCGTCACATCGCACGCCCGTCACAAAAAAGTACTCGCCCGCGCCAGCGGTTATCGCGGGCGCTCCAACTCAAATTTCCGCGTTGCCATCGAGCGGGTCGAGAAAGGGCTGCAATATGCCTATCGCGACCGGCGCACGCGCAAACGCGATTTTCGCGCCCTATGGATCCAGCGTATCAACGCCGCTGTGCGCGCCCAGGGTATGACTTATTCCAAATTCGTCCACGGCCTATCCGAGGCCGGCATCGCCATCGACCGCAAGGTCCTGGCCGATCTCGCTGTGCGTGAACCCGAGGCGTTTGAAGCGCTGGTGGAACAGGCGCGCGGCAGCCTCGCAAAGAATTAATACCCGCGCCCCGAAAACGGACGACCCCCTCGCGGCGGGCGCCGGGAGGAGATAGAGCCTTGCAGAATCTTGAAGCGCTTCGAGCGGAATTGCTCGCATCCTTCGAACAAGCCGCCGATCTGGCGGCGCTTGATCAGGCGCGCGTCGCCGCGCTGGGCAAGAAAGGCCGCCTGACCGAGCGCATGAAGGGCCTTGGCACTCTTGAGCCGGACGCACGCAAGGCCGCCGGCCAGGAATTAAACCGTCTCAAAGGCGAGTTGACCGAAGCGCTGGATGCGCGCCGCGCCGCGCTTGAAGGCGGCGCTCTCGATGCCCGCCTGGGCGCCGAGAAAGTCGATATTACGCTTCCCGTCCGGCCCGAGAGCGAGGGCCGCATCCATCCCATCAGCCAGGTGCTGGACGAGATGGCGGCGATTTTCGGCGATATGGGATTTGCCATCGTCGAAGGGCCGGATATCGAGGACGATTTCCACAATTTCACCGCCCTCAACATCCCGCCCGAGCACCCGGCGCGGCAGATGCACGACACTTTCTATTTTCCCGAACGCGACGATGGCTCGCGCCGGCTATTGCGCACCCACACCTCACCGGTGCAAATCCGCACCATGAAGGCGGGCGAGCCGCCCTATCGCATCATCGCACCGGGGCGCACCTATCGCTGCGATTACGACATCACCCACACGCCGATGTTCCATCAAATCGAAGGCCTGGTGGTCGATGAGCATACCCATATGGGGCACCTCAAAGGCTGCCTGATCGATTTCGCCAAATCGTTTTTCGAAGTCGACAATCTGCCGGTGCGCTTCCGCCCGAGCTATTTCCCGTTCACAGAACCCTCGGCGGAAATGGATATCGGCTGCTCGCGCGACGGCGGCGTATTGCGTATCGGCGAAGGCGCCGACTGGATGGAAATTCTCGGCTGCGGCATGGTCAATCCGCGCGTGTTGGAAATGTCCGGCGTCGATCCGGCGCGCTACCAGGGATTCGCCTTCGGCCTCGGTGTCGAACGCTCGGCCATGCTGAAATACGGCATCCCCGACCTCAGAACCTTTTATGACGCCGATGCCCGCTGGCTGAAGCATTACGGCTTCGCCGCCGGCGACGTCCCGAGCCTGGTCGGCGGCCTGACACGATGAAATTCAGCCTTTCCTGGCTCCGCCAGCATCTCGAGACCGACAAATCGCTCGACGCACTCGCTACCAGCATGACCGCCATCGGCCTGGAAGTGGAAAGCATCGAAGACCCGGCAGTGAAACTGGCACCGTTCCATATCGCGCACGTCATCGAAGCCAAACAACACCCCAACGCCGATAAGCTCCGCCTTTGCATTGTCGATACCGGCGACGGTCAGGTGCAGGTGGTGTGCGGCGCACCCAATGCGCGGACCGGCATGAAAGGCGTGTTTGCGCCCTCGGGCAGCACCATTCCCGGCACCGGGCTGAAGCTCAAACCATCGAAAATTCGCGGTGTCGAAAGCAACGGCATGCTGTGCTCGGAGCGCGAAATGGGCCTCAGCGACGATCATGAGGGCATTATCGACCTGCCCGAAGACGCGCCCATCGGCCAGCCTTTTGCGACCTATATGGGTCTCGACGATCCGCTGTTTGATATCGCCATCACGCCCAACCGGGCCGATTGTCTCGGTGTTTCCGGCATTGCACGCGATCTCGCCGCCGCCGGCATGGGGCGCTTTATCGAACCCGACGTGACGCCGATTCCGGGCAGCTTCAAGAGCCCGCTGGAAGTGCGCTTCGACTTCGCAGCCGGTAAGGAAGACGCCTGCCCGATGTTTGTCGGACGCTATATCCGCGGCGTCAAAAACGGCGCCAGCCCGAAATGGATGCAGGACCGGCTGCTTTCGGTCGGCCTCCGGCCGATCTCGGCCCTGGTCGACATGACCAATTTTCTCACCATCGATCTTAATCGCCCGGTGCATGTCTTCGATGCCTATAAAGTGGCGGGCGATCATCTCTGGCTGCGCACCGGCTGCGGCGGCGCCAAGTTCGATGCGCTGAACGGCAAGGAATATACTCTCGACGATGAAATGACGGCGATCGGCGACGACAGCGGCGTGCTCAGTCTGGCCGGCGTCATGGGCGGCGAACGCTCGGGTTGCACCGAAGAGACCACCAACGTCTTTATCGAGATCGCGCTGTTCGATCCGCTGCGGACGGCAGCGACAGGGCGCAAGCTCAATCTGGAATCAGATGCGCGCTACCGTTTTGAGCGCGGCGTCGATCCCGAATTCGCCGTGCCCGGCATGGAAGCGGCGACGCGCCTGGTGCTCGATATGTGCGGCGGAGAAGCGAGCGAGCTGGTGGTCACCGGTACCGTGCCCGAATGGCGGCGCGAGGTCGCCTTCCGCCCATCGCGCGTCCATTCACTGGGCGGCGTTGAACTGGACGCGCTCGCGTGCACCGAAATCCTGCAAAACCTGGGCTTCCAAACCCAGGAACAGGGCTCGGATCACATTGCTGCGCAACCGCCGGCGTGGCGCGCCGATATCGTCGGCGAAGCAGATCTGGTGGAAGAAGTGCTGCGCATCCACGGCTTCGACAATATTCCAGCGGTCTCCCTGCCGCGTTTGAAACGCGCTGCCGGTGCGGCGATTGGGCTGCCCGCGCGCCGTCTTGGCTGGGCGCGCCGCACCCTGGCTGCACGCGGCATGTCGGAAGCCGTCACCTGGTCGTTCATGTCGATGGCGCAGGCGAGTTTGTTCGGCGGCGGCCTGCCCGAGCTCACCCTCGCCAATCCAATCAGCAGCGATCTCGATGTCATGCGCCCGTCGATCCTGCCAAACTTGGTGATGGCGTGCCGGCGCAATAGCGATCGCGGCCTCAAAAATCTCGCTCTGTTCGAGGGCGGCCCGCAATATGCCGGCGAGAGTGCCGAGGCGCAGCACCGGATGATGACGGGCGTGCGCGCCGGCCAGGCGGTCAACCGCAACTCGTATGCGCCGGCGCGCGACGTCGATTGCTTTGATGCCAAGGCGGATGCTGTGGCGGCGCTTGGCGCGACCGGTGCGCCGGTGGCGAGCCTGCAGATCAAAAACGAGGCGCCGGATTGGTATCACCCTGGCCGCTCCGGCAGCCTCGCGCTTGGCCGGAACGTGCTCGGCTTTTTCGGCGAACTGCATCCAGCGACCCTCGCCGCCCTCGATGTGGATTTCCCGGTGGTCGGTTTCGAGCTCTTCATCGACGCTGTCCCGACGCCCAAGAACAAGGCCGGGCGTGCCCGCGCGGCGCTGAATGTTTCGGAATTTCCTGCCGTCGAGCGCGATTTCGCTTTTATTGTCGATGCGGACGTGCCCGCCGAACAGGTGGTGCGCGCAGCACGCGGCGTCGACAAGAAACTGATCGCAGATGTGGCGTTGTTTGATCTATATGAGGGCGAAGGCGTGGCTGAAGGCAAGAAATCACTCGCCATCGCCGTCCGCCTCGAGCCCCACGACCGCACCTTGACCGACGCCGAAATCGAAGCCGTCGCCAAAAAGGTGATCGACAATGTTAAGAAGGTCACCGGCGGGGATCTGCGCGGCTGAGCTAACTTGCGCGGCTGGTTTAGCGCGCTATTTATTCATTATTCAAGACAGACATGACCGATCTCGCACACATCCGCAATTTTGCCATCATCGCCCATATCGATCATGGCAAATCGACCCTGGCCGACCGCATGATCGAAATTTGCGGCGGCCTGCAAAAGCGCGAGATGACCAGCCAGGTGCTCGATTCGATGGATATCGAACGCGAGCGTGGCATCACCATCAAGGCGCAAACGGTGCGTCTCAAGCACAAAGCCAAGGATGGCGAAATCTACACGCTCAATCTGGTCGACACGCCCGGCCATGTGGATTTTTCCTATGAAGTCAGCCGCTCCCTCGCCGCTTGCGAGGGCTCCATTCTGATCGTCGATGCGACGCAAGGGGTAGAAGCACAGACCCTCGCCAACGCCTATCTTGCCGTCGATAGCGGGCATGAAGTGATTCCCATTCTGAATAAGATCGATTTGGCCTCGGCCGAGCCCGAGCGCATCAAGCAGCAGATCGAGGATGTTATTGGCATCGACGCCACCGACGCCCTGCAGATT
>JAPYQV010000143.1:4648-6997 GCA_029937205.1 Alphaproteobacteria bacterium | reverse complement strand
ATCTGGCTCTGCGAAGACGAAAACACGCCGATCATCAATGCCATCAATTTTGAATCCCTGAACCGCTACACCGAACTTTTCGACACCCTCCTGCTCGCCTTCACCGAGGCTTACGGCCCGGCGCACATGTTCTGGGATACCTGCCACAATGTGAATTGGAACAAGACGGTGCAATACACTTGGTTCTACCCGGAAATGCGGATCAGCCTTACCGACCGTGACGAGCTGGCAAATTGGGTGGTCATGCGCTATGAGCCGCCATCAAGCAAAATCGAATTTGGCCCCGGTGTCTGCATCGAGCCACCCATCGATTTGCGGCGCGCGGCGGCGCCGGAATAAATCGGCACCGCCGTCGCGCGGCTTTATACCAAGGAGCGTTGATTAAGCATCAGACGCCTTCGCCGCCGCGTCCATCATATCGCGCAGCATATTGGGCTTGGGCACGCTCGGCTTGGGATAGGCCTTGCGGCTGTGGGTGAGGCCAAGCCCGATGAACATTTCCGCCATCTTATAGGTGAGCGGGCCGGGGTTGATCACCGGCACGGGCAAATTCTCCGCCATATGGCTGTGCGCCTGATGCATAGTGGTGGAGCCTAAGAGGATCACCTCGGCGCCGTCCTCTTCGATGCATTGCATGGCGCAATCAACGAGCTTGGGAAACACCACTTCTTCCTTGCCGCCGAGCAAGTTGGCGACATCGGGCATGACATTGATCGAGCGCACCGAGGCGAGGCGGTCGTTCATGCCATATTCCTGCGCGGTTTTCTTGTAGAGCGGAATCCAGCCGTCCCACTGGGTCACGACAGAGAAACGGTTGCCCAACATCAACGCCGTTAGAAAGGAGGCGCGGCCAGGGCCGATTACCGGGATATCGAGCACCGAGCGCATGGCATTCATGCCGGAATCGCTCATGGTGTCGATGCAGACCGCGTCATAGCCGTCATCCTGGGCGCTTATTGCCGCCTCGAACAGGGCGACATCGCCGAGCAAAAAATCGTGATAGCAGTCGAGAATGGCAGGGCCAGCTTTGACACCGCGAAAATCGAATTCGATGTCCGGGCCGAACGTGACCGAATCGAGTTGGATGCGGCGATTTTCGATGCCATCGTCGTCAAAGGCGAAGGGTACGATTACCAGAACTTTGGCCATATTGATCTCCCTAATCTTGGCAATTGTTGTGAAATAATTTGTCCGGACATAATGCCTGATTCTGCTCCGACAGGAAAGCGCGAGGCCCGGAATGAGGTAATAATCAAACAAATGAGCTGCGTCAGACAGCACGTTCTTGACGGCGTCAGACGGACGACCCAAACTGCGCCCGCGGCGGCGGAATTCTCCCGCCTTACGAGACAAATGGAACAAATTAATGAAATTGATTGGCGTTGATGTCGGCGGCACCTTTACCGACTTGATCATTACCGATAGCGATACCCAACAGACCGATATTCATAAGGTTCCGACGACGCCGGAAGACCCGAGTATTGGCGCCATGGAAGGCATCGCCGAGCTTTGTGCGCGCAGCAGCATCGCACCCGGCGCCATCGACCACGTCTTTCACGGCACCACCATCGCCACCAACGCGGTGCTTGAGCATGATGGCGCCCGCACCGGCATGATCACCAGCGAAGGCTACCGCGACATCCTCCATATCGGCCGCCATCAGCGGCCCGAGAATTACTCGATCATGCAGGATATCCCGTGGCAGTCGCGCCCGCTGGTGCGTCGGCGCTTCCGCAAGACGGTACCCGAGCGCCTGATCCCGCCGAATGGTGAGGTGCTGGTGGCGCTCGATGAAGACGCGGTGCGCCAGGCCGCGAAGGAATTCAAGGCCGCGGGCGTCGAATCCATCGCCATCTGTTTCCTGTTTTCCTATCTCGAGCCCAAACATGAACAGCGCGCGCGCGAGATCGTGCTCGAGGAATACCCCGAGGCGTTTGTCGCCACGTCGGCGCGTGTGGCACCGCAATTCCGCGAATTCGAACGCTTCACCACGGCCGCCATGAACGCCTTTATCGGCCCCAAGGTACGCACTTACGTGCAGCGCTTCGGCAGCCGCCTGAAAGAGGCGGGGCTCACCGCCGATCTCCATATCATGGGCTCAAACGGCGGCGTCGCCACGGCGCAAACCGTGGCGGAACTGCCGGTGGTGACGCTCCTCTCCGGCCCGGCGGCCGGCGTGTTGGGCGGCGCCTGGACGGCGTCGCTCTCGGGGCACAGCCGCCTGATTACTTTCGACGTCGGCGGCACCAGCGCCGATATCGGCATCGTCATCGACGGCCAATACAGCGAGGCGACGGCACGCGATACCTGGATCGGCGGCTATCCGATCCTGGTCGCCATGATCGATAT
>JAPYQV010000143.1:0-4638 GCA_029937205.1 Alphaproteobacteria bacterium | reverse complement strand
TATCCGCACCATCGGCGCCGGCGGCGGCTCGATCGCCCATGTCGATGCCGGCGGCGGCTTCAAGGTCGGGCCGCAAAGCGCCGGCGCGCGGCCGGGCCCGGCGTGCTACGGATTTGGCGGCAATGAGCCGACCGTGACCGACGCCAACCTCGCCCTCGGCCGCCTCGATGCGGACAATTTCCTCGGCGGCAGCATGGCGCTCGATGTCGGTGCCGCCGAACAGGTGATCGACGCGCTCGCCGAGCGCCTCGGCATTGAACGATTTGAGGCCGCGGAAGGCGTGCTCACCATCATGAACAGCAATATGGCCAATGCGATCCGTGCCAAGACGGTACAAAAGGGCATCGACCCGCGCGGCTTCTCGCTTGTCGCCTTCGGCGGCGCCGGGCCGCTGCACGGCGCCGAAGTTGCGGATATGTTGGGCATCCCGGAAGTCGTTGTGCCGCCCCATCCGGGAATCACATCGGCCGCTGGCCTGCTGACCACGGATCTCAAATACGACCAGATCAAGACCGAGTTCCAGGTCAAGGGATCGGTCGATCTCGACAAACTCAACCGTGACTTCCGGGCGCTCAGCAAAGAGCTGCTCGATCAATTCGCCTCTGACGGGCTCACCGAGGCTGAGGTCGAACAGCTGCGTTTCGGCGACCTGCGCTATGTCGGTCAGGGCTATGAGCTGCGCGTCGCAATTCCCGCCGGGGACCTCAACGGTGATGCACTGGAACAGGTGTGGCAGGCGTTTCACGAAATCCATGAGCAGGAATACGGTCACTTTTTTAGCGACAACTCGATCGAGATCGTCAATATCCGTCTCACCGGCGTCGGCAAAATGCCGAAGATCGCCAATCCGCCGGAGCCAGTCGGCGAATCGCTCGACGCCGCGCGGGCCAAAACGGCGACCTCGGTGTTCCGTGTTGACGGCGCTCTGCAACGGCTGGAAACGAATTTTTATATTCGTGCTAAGCTGCCCCCAGGTACCCCCTTCGACGGCCCGGCGGTGATCCTGCAGAAAGACACCACCACCGTGGTGCCGCCTGGCTGGTCCGCCAATTTGGACAAGGGCGCCAATTTGATTCTGACGAGAGGATGAGGGATATGTCCGGAAAGGGCAGTCAAGACCGTTCCAATCGCCGCGCCATCGACCCGGTAACCGCCAACGTTATCCAGGGCGCGCTGGAAAATATCGCGGTCGAGATGGGCTACAAGCTGATGCGCATGTCCTATTCGAGCATCATCCGTGAATCGGAGGATTTCGGCGCCGCGATTATCGACACGCAAGGCCGCCAGCTATGCGAATCAAAGCAAAGCACGCCGCTGCAGAGCGGGCCAATCCCTGGCTATGTGAAGGGCATGCGCCAATTGTTCGAGGAGCGCGGCGATGTGCTGCGCCCGGGCGATGTGATCATCCACAACTCGGCCTATCACGGCGCCAGTCACGGCCCCGACGTCGCCTTCATCGTGCCGGTCTTCGTCGAGAACGATAAGCTGGTGGGCTATTCGGTGACCACCGCGCACCATCTCGATATCGGCGCGCTCAGTCCCGGCAGTTGCGGCATAGTCGATGCCATGGACGCCTATGCGGAAGGCCTGCAGTTCAAGGCGCTGAAAGCCTATGACCAGGGCGTGAAGAACGAGGTGCTGTGGTGCATTCTGCGTGACAATATCCGCGCCTCCGATTTAGTGGTGGGCGATATGGAAGCCCAGGTGGCGGCCTCGCGCATCGGCGCCGATAGATTCCTCGAGCTTATCGAGCGCTATGGCCTGGCGACGGTCGAAGCCGCGTCGGATGCCCTGATGGATTATTCCGAGCGTCTCATGCGCCAGGCGATCGAAGAGCTGCCCGACGGCAGCTACAGCGCGGAGGGCTATTTCGACGGATTCCTCGACGATCCCGCACGGCGCGATTTCAAAATCGCTGTCACCGTCACAGTGGCGGGTAGCGATTTGACCGTCGATCTCAGCGGCACGGCGGATCAATGCGACGACCGGCCGATCAACATGCCGCTCGAAGGCACGGTCGATTGCGCCATCTGGCTGACGCTGCGCTCGATCCTCCTCGACAGCACGGTCTATGGCAGCATCCCGCAAAATACCGGCCTGGTGCGCCCGATCACCATCGTCGCGCCCAAAGGCTGCCTCGCCAATCCGATCTTCCCCGCCCCCACCATCGCGCGCTTTGCGCCCGGTAATATCGTCGCCGATACCTTGATGAAAGCGTTGACCCAGGCGGTGCCGAAACAGGTCGGCGCCGGCGTCGGCAACCTCAAAGTGGTCGCCTTTAGCGGCATCAAGGGCGAGCAGCATTGGGTGCATATGGAAATCCATGAAGGCAGTTATGGCGGGCGCTACGGCAAGGACGGCATGGATGCGGTCGACACGCTTTATGCCAACACGCGCAACAATCCGATTGAGGATATCGAATCGCACACGCCGCTCCGCGTAACACGCTATGAGTTGCGCGACGATGCGGTGGCAGCCGGGCGCTGGCGCGGCGGCATCGGCTCGATCCGCGAGGTCGAATTTCTCGAGGACAGCTTCATCTCGATCGAGGGCGACGGCCATAAATATGCCCCCTGGGGCTTCGACGGGGGCGCCGAAGGCAACACCGCCAGCCTGGACTATGTGGATTCAGGCGGCACGCGGAACAGCTTGCCGTCGATGATGCCGAGCCGGGCGGTCAAGGCGGGCGAATCTCTGATGCTCACCGGCACCTGCGGCGGCGGCTACGGCGATCCGCTGACGCGCCCGGAGACGGATGTTTTGGAAGACGTGCTGGATGGCTATATTTCGCTTGAAACAGCAATGAACGATTACGGCGTCATCATCACGCCCGACCTGGAGGTTGATTCCGCCGCGACGGCGGATCGACGCGGCGCCACAATTAAATGACGACAGCGAACAAAGGAGCAAAGCGATGCGGATCAAGGTAATCAATCCCAACACGACGCTCGAAATGACGGCGGGAATTGGCGATGCGGCGCGCTCTGTGGCGCGGCCCGGTACGGAGATTATCGCTGTCAGCCCGGACTTCGGGCCGAGCTCGATCGAATCCTACTATGACGAATATGTCGCCGCCTGCGGCGTGCTCGACGAAATTCGCAAAGGTGAGAGCGAAGACATTGATGCCTATGTTATCGCCTGCTACGGCGATCCCGGCCTGCACGGGGCGCGCGAAATGACGGAGAAGCCGGTGATCGGCATTGCCGAAGCGTCTTTCTACATGGCGGCCATGCTGGCGGCGCGTTTCTCCGTCGTCTCGGTGGTGCCGCGTATCCGCACGATGCTGGAAGAGCTGGTGCGTGGCTACGGCATGCAGGAAAAATGCGTCGCCATCCGCACCACGCCACTCTATGTGCTCGATATCGATAAAGACCCGGTCGGCTCGTTCGAAAAAATTCGCGACGAAGTGCGGCGCTCGGTCAAGGAAGACGATGCCGAGGCGGTTTGTCTCGGCTGTGCCGGTTTCGCCAAATTCGCCCAGGATTTGGAAGACGAGCTCGGCGTGCCGGTGCTTGACGGTGTGGTCTGTGCCACCAAACAGGCCGAGGTGCTGGTCGAACTCGGCAAGAAAACCAGCAAGCTCAAGACCTACCGCCCGCCGGAGCAAAAGCGCTTCGATGGCATGTTCTCGCATTTCTCGACCGACGGCTCGGCGGATAAGAAACAAGCGGCGGCGGAATAGAGTGCGCGCACAAACGATGGCGGCACTATGATTCCACGCTATAGCCGGCCAGCGATGACCGCCATTTGGGAGCCGGAGAGCCGCTTCCGCATTTGGCTCGATATTGAACTATACGCCTTGGAGAAACAGGCGGCGCTCGGTATCGCACCGAAGGCGGCGGTGGCGGCGCTGAAGAAAGCGGCGAAGAACCACCTCGCCAAGATCACCGACCCAAAAGCGATCGACAAGATCGAGCGCGAGACGCGCCACGACGTTATCGCCTTCCTCACCAATCTGGCCAAATATGTTGGCCCTCATTCGCGCTTTATCCACCAGGGCCTGACATCGTCGGATGTGCTCGATACCTGCCTTTCGGTGCAGCTTTGTCAGGCCTCGGATCTGATCCTGGCCGATCTCGACGCGGTGCTGAAGGCTCTCAAGCGGCGCGCCAAACAGCACAAGAAAACGCTTTGCGTCGGGCGCAGCCACGGCATCCATGCCGAGCCGACCAGCTTCGGCCTCAAGCTCGCCGGTCATTACGCGGAATTCCAACGTGCCCGCGAACGCATGGTCGCGGCGCGCCATGAAATCGCCACCTGCGCCGTTTCCGGACCGGTCGGCACGTTCGCTTCTGTCGACCCCAGCGTCGAAGCGCATGTGGCAAAACGCCTCGGCCTCCGCCCGGAGCCTGTTTCCACCCAGGTTATTCCGCGTGACCGCCACGCCGCTTACTTCGCCACGCTCGGCGTGATTGCCGGATCGCTCGAACGCCTCGCCGTCGAGATCCGCCATTTGCAGCGCACGGAAGTGCGCGAAGTGGAGGAATTTTTTGCCAAGGGCCAAAAGGGCTCTTCGGCCATGCCGCACAAGCGCAACCCGATCCTGACGGAGAATTTGACCGGCCTGGCACGTGTCGTACGCGCCGCCGTTACCCCAGCTTTGGAAAATGTCGCGCTCTGGCATGAGCGCGATATCTC
>JAPYQV010000619.1 GCA_029937205.1 Alphaproteobacteria bacterium | reverse complement strand
GGCGGTCTGGCGGCGTTCGTCGATGATATCGCTTAAGGCGGCGCGGTGCTGACGACCTTGTTCCGCCGCTGCGCCGATTTGCTGCATCATCTCCTGCGGCAAGGCTTGCGCCAAAGCGCCGAGCACCGGCGCCATAGAGAGTACGGCTAAGACAAATATAGCGGCGAGGATTCTAGGCATCGCTGGCGTGCTCCAAGGCGCGGCCGAAAACATCCGGATCCACATTGCCGCCGGAAGCGACCACCAGGACGGTCTTGCCCGTGATCTCCAATTCCCCGTTCAGGACAGCGGCCAATGCCGCGGCACCGCCCGGCTCGATGACCAATTTGAGATGATGGAAGGCGGCGGCCATGGCACGCAGCACCGCGTCGTCATCCGCCGTCACGCCACCCCGCACGCGGCGATGATTGATGGCGAAGGTGCGCTCGCCGGGCTCGGGAGAGAGCAGCGCGTCACACAGCGAGGCGACGCCCCGATCCTTTACCTGCTGGCGTGTGCCGGCGGCAAAGGATCGCGCGTGATCGTCGTAACCGCAGGGCTCGGCGGTATAGAGCGCGGCTTCCGGCATTTCGGCGCTGATCGCCAACGCGCAGCCCGCCATCAGGCCGCCACCGCTGGCCGGCACCACGACGAAATCCGGCGCGATACGGCGCACCCGGCATTCCGCCGCGATTTCCAGGCCGACCGTGCCCTGCCCGGCAATGACATTGAAATCCTCAAACGGCCGCACCAGCGTGGCGCCATTTTCTTCGGCGATGCGCTCGGCAATTGCTTCGCGGTTTTCTCCGGTCCGGTCGTAGCGGACAATATCGGCGCCGTGGCGCCGGGTGCCGGCAACTTTGACCGCCGGCGCATCGTGCGGCATGACGATGGTCGCCGGGATGTCGTGCAGCTTTGCCACGGCGGCGACGGCCTGCGCATGATTGCCCGAAGAGTAGGCGACCACACCGCGCGCCCGCACCGCCGATTCGATTTGACTGATACAATTGAAGGCACCGCGGAATTTGAACGAGCCGGTGCGCTGCAAGGGCTCGGCCTTGATTAACAGGCGCGCACCGGTGCGCTCATTGAGCCAGGGAGATTCCAAGAGCGGGGTGCGAACCGCATAGCCGGTGAGGCGCTCCGCCGCGGCACACACATCGGCGTATTTGGGCAGTTTCATGCGCCCGTCATTCCAGTTCATGGAGCTCCAGCTGGTCGCCGACCACCAATATTCTCGCCTTGACTATTATTTTATCGCCATTGCCGTCTTCGACGATATAGGTGAATTCAAAGGCCTGGGAAATCGCCATGGGCATCAGCAATTGACCTTCCTGAACAAGAACGCCATCGGCTTCGACGATATATTCGAGCGGCGCCGAGATGCAGCCACCGCTGCTGTAACACACCTGGCCATGCCGAATCTTGGCGCCTGCGCCGCCATGGTCGTGGAATTCACGCGTATAGGTGA
>JAPYQV010000142.1 GCA_029937205.1 Alphaproteobacteria bacterium | reverse complement strand
GGCCATATCCTGTTGGAGGGCGCGCCCGAGGGCCTCGAGGCCGAAACCGTCGCCGCCGATCTCGTGACCAACATTGAGGCGGTCATTGCGGTCCATCATGTGCACACCTGGTCGATTACGCAGGAGCGCCCGATGATGACGCTCCACGCCCGTTTGGCGGCCCACTCAAACACCTCCGCCAAACAATCCGCAGATACCGTCGCCGCCATCAAGGCACGCCTTGCCGAGCGATTCGGCGTCACTCATACCACGGTGGAAATCGAAATTGGCGATCCGGGTTCGTGCTGAATTGCTATTCCGGCGTTAAGGAAATGCAAACCATATCAACCCACTATGTGGCCGACGGTGAATATTCCGTAATCTCGAATGACTTGTTGCGAGGCGGTTATGCCGGTGACAGCACAGCACGATGAGCGGCGCGCCCAAGTACGGGTGTATGATTTAACGCGCCAGCTCGAGATTGCCGTCGACGGCCACGTCATCGAAACCGAGAACTGGTCGATCGGCGGATTCCGTTCCTACGGCCTTTTTCGCCTCAATAAGAAAGAGCGATTCAGCGGCCACATTACAATTCCGGGGACAGAGTTCAAAATCGGCTTTACCGGCAAAATTATCCGCGTGGAAGAAGATGGCGCGCGCATTGCCACCCTGGTTGAAATTGGCCTTGACGACCTGCTGGCCCTGCAGGAGGCGGCGGACGGTTAGCAAAATCGGCGGTGTTAACTGCCGGAGTGAATATTGATCGTCAGTTCCTGCCCGCCGGTTTGTCCGGCGACGCGCACTTTAACGGTGCCGGGTTCGTTGAATCGCATATTTTGCGCTTGATTGGCATAGGCAGCGTTAACAAATATTTCAGCGTTTGCCGCTAGCATCGTGAAGCGACATTCTCGGCGGGGCCAACAGACCGGGATGATACACAATGTTTGTTTCACGAATCGCGGCCCTCTTCGACGCTGCGGTCTTCCGCTTCTCCAAAACCGTACTTAGCGTCTCGACCAAATTCGAAGAGGCGTTCAAGCTCATCAGACAATCGGTTCACGATTAATAGAAATCAATTTGTTGGCAGCAGGTTGGTTGTTTGGGGCGTGCTCGACAGAGCTTAATGGCGCCGGCCGTCATTTCAGATAGGCTTCAATCTTCGCCATTGGCGGCGGCCATGCGATCCCACATGCCCGCTTTGCGCCAGCGGTTGAACCGGGTTGTGTCGGGGCCATCGTGTTCCGGCAGATCGCGCTACGGCGCGCCCGAACGCAATACCCAGAAAATCCCGTTCAACACCCGTCCGTCATCAACAACAGGGTCGCCGCGCGGTTTGTTCGGAAGAAGACGTTCCCTGACAGACCACTGGAAATCTGACAGATCGTAACGTCCACCCAGCTGAATATTCCCACTGTTTGGGAGCTTGAATCACATTTAGATTTCTTTGTGAATCCCTTTTTATGGCTACATGGCCTGGTTATCTTGGGTTTACAGGCTTGGCGTCACACCAGTGGATTATTGCCGCTCATATAGATCGTTACTTTCTTGAACCGGCCATCTTGCAGGACGAAGAAATTGCAATTGCGCATGGATATTTCACTGCCGTCCGCGAGCTCGTTGCGGGCGACAAATTGCGACGCGATCAGCTGATTTTCGACATCAACCACATGGCTGTAATCGCCGTGATAGATGACCGGGGTATCGCGCATGAAATCGCTAAACATGCGGCGAATTTCATCGTGTCCGTGGTGCGTGACATGCGCCGTTTGAACGGTCAATTCCGCGTCCTCGGTGAAACACGCCACCGTGCCGTCGACATTCTTGCTGTCCACATTTGCGAAATAGGACTGCTCGACCAGCGTGATCATTTCCTTGGCTGTCAAATTCGCCATAATATTTCTCCCCAATGCGTGAATGATGTGGAGGGCAGAATGTGCGATAGCGCGGCGCGGCGCAAGAATGCATCGCAAGCAACGCCGGTATTCCGATTATCCAACAAAGGCTCTTGGAAATGACCGACACACTCTGGGAGTTCTCCGTCGCCACCTACCGGCGCCCCGGCGTCGAGGCGGCGTGCCTGGCGCTGCAGGACAATTGGGGCGCGGACGTGAATATTCTTATGTATTGCTGCTGGCACGGCGCATTGGCGCCTCAAGAGTTGCAAGCGCTGTTGGCCGCCGTCGCGCCGTGGCAGAGCGACATCGTCGGCAACCTCCGCACCGTTCGGCGCGCCCTCAAGCCAATGCTGGCTGAGATGGGAGATCTCGGCGAAGAGGCCGGTGCACTCCGCCGCAAGGTCGCGGCATTGGAGCTGGAAGCGGAAAAATTGCAGCAAGCCGTGCTCGCAGCGCACGCATCAGGCAACGCCGGCGCCGGGCCGGCCTCGCCGCAATCGGCACGTCAAAACCTCGCGCACTATTTTCAAATCTTGGCGGAAACGCCGGACCAAAAAGTCCTCGATACCCTGGTCGACGCGACCTTTGCAAATGCTCGAGAGCCCGATCAAACAGTTGCATGACGCCAATCAACAGCCGTGATTTGCATCACATTATCAACCACGAATATCGCGCAATATGGCTTGCATCAATGAATTCGCCTTGATGTGATTCGCAAAAGAGGAAGAAGAATATGCCGTACGCGCCCGACCAATCCGAGCCACAGATACACTCCATCGAAGCCACAACGGAAATGATGCCGGAAACCATGCCCGATGCGCGCGCCCGCGCCGCCCAGGAATTCATCAATGCCGGCCAAGTACGGCATATCACGATGGCCGATGTCATTGCCTATCATGACGAGATAAACAAATTGATCGCCTAGATTCGCGCTCTCAACGACGCCAATCGAGGCCGAGTAGCTGGCGGAATTTTCGGTCTCGTTTGATATGCCATTCGCGGCTCATGGCCTCGCCCCAATTGAGATAACGCTCGGCATAGAGCAATTGCCACGCGCGGCCGCGCGTTGAACGCGCGCCGGTACCGGCATTGTGTTTCTCGAGACGTGCATCAAGATCGGTCGTCCATCCGACATAGGTTCGATAGCCGCTGCCATTGCCGTTACCGTTGCCGCTGCCCAGCACATAAACAAAACAGGCCATAGCCGTTCACCGCCCCATCGGCTGCCAAGTGGGCAACCAGTATGTACTGCCGTGGACGTGTGCGCGCATTTACTTTAGTAATCGCCCGACAATCGGAATTGCCGCTATTTCCCGGCGGGCATATAAAGACGGCGCCAAGACGCGGCCGGCGTCCAACCGATCATAGAGAGCAGCAATGAACACAATTGGTATAATCCGAGGTGCCCGGCGCCGGTCCGAACCCATTCTGCCGGGCGCGATGCCACGGAGGCTTGGATGAGCGAACAGCCGGATCCAGCTGCGCCTGAAGAAATCCGCGATTACATCCGCGACATCATTCGCGACGACCTCGCCGCCGGGCGGCGCGAGGTGATCGTCACGCGCTTTCCGCCCGAGCCCAACGGCTATCTTCATATCGGCCATGCCAAATCGATCTGCCTCAATTTCGGCGTTGCCAATGAATTTGGCGGGCGCTGCCACATGCGTTTTGACGACACCAACCCGGTCAAGGAAGAGCACGAATATATCGATGCGATCCAGGAGGATGTGAAGTGGCTCGGCTTCCGCTGGGGCGAGCATCTCTATTTTGCCTCCGATCATTTCGAGCGGCTTTACGGCTGGGCCGAGCATCTGATCAATGCCGGAGACGCCTATATCGACGACCTATCGCCGGACGAGATTCGCGAGCATCGCGGCACCCTGACCGAGCCCGGCCGCAATAGCCCTTACCGCGAGCGGCCGGTGGCGGAGAATCTCGACCTCTTTCAGCGCATGCGCGCCGGTGAATTTCCAAACGGCGCGCGGGTGCTGCGCGCCAAAATCGACATGTCTTCGGGTAACATGAACCTGCGCGATCCGGTGATTTACCGCATTCTCCACGCCAATCACCCGCGCACCGGCGATGCCTGGTGCATCTATCCGACCTATGATTTCGCGCACGGCCAGTCGGATGCCATCGAGGGCGTAACCCACTCCCTGTGCACGCTGGAATTCGAAGACCATCGCCCGCTTTACGACTGGCTGATCGCCCGTTTGCCGGTCGATATGGTGCCGTTGCAGTATGAATTCTCGCGTCTCAACCTCAGCTACACGGTGCTGTCGAAACGCCGCCTGATCCAGCTCGTACAAGACAATCATGTGCGCAGCTGGGACGATCCTCGGCTGCCGACACTGCGCGGGTTACGGCGGCGCGGCATTCCGCCGGCGGCAATCCGCGATTTCATCGGCCGCCTGGCCATTTCCAAAAGCGACGGCGTGGTTGAGATGGCCCTGCTCGAGCATTGCGTTCGCGAGTTGCTCAATCAGACGGCGCTCCGCCGCATGGCGGTGCTGAAGCCGCTCAAGGTGGTCATCGACAACTGGCCCGAGGGCGAGACCGAAGTGCTCGAGGCAATCAATAATCCCAACGACGAGGCCGCCGGCACTCGTCCCGTTTCATTCTCGGGCGAGATTTACATCGAGCGCGACGATTTCATGGAGGAGCCGCCGAAGAAGTTCTTCCGCCTGGCGCCGGGCCGTGAAGTGCGCCTGCGCTATGCCTATTTCATCACCTGCCGCGAGGTGATCAAGGACGATGCCGGGGAAGTGATCGAGCTCAGATGCAGCTACGACCCGGCGAGCCGTGGCGGCAGCTCGCCCGATGGCCGCAAGGTCAAGGCGACGCTGCATTGGGTCTCGGCGGCGGACTCCGTACCGGCGGAAGTGCGGCTTTATAACCATCTGTTCACCCGCGAGAACCCGGGCGCCGACGGCGACGTCCTCGATGATCTCAACTCCGAATCCCTTGAGGTGCTGGCAGATTGCCGCCTCGAGCCCGGCCTGGCGAATGCCGCAATAGGCGAAGCTGTACAGTTCGAACGCCAGGGCTATTTCTGCTCCGACCCGGATTCAACGCCCGAGCGCCTGGTGTTCAACCGCACTATCTCCCTGCGCGACATCTGGGCCAAGATTCAAAAGCAGAACCGGCAATCCTGAGCGGACAAGCAATAAATCAGCAGAAGGAACCACCAACCGGAATGCGACCAGCATTCCGGCAAGGGCGACCGCCCGCCCGAGTTAATACGAGGTAGCCAAGGGAGCGGATGCGACCGCCCGGCATCTGAGGGCCAACCAAAAAAGAGATATACCTACCGGTAAATCTCTGTGCCGTCGGCGCCAGACTCGCGTTTCTCCCAGTAGCGGCGATCGAGCTCCTGCGTGATTGGACCCGGCACCGGGCCTTTGATTTTTCGTCCGGCGATTTCGCGCACGGCGAGCGCGCCGCCAGCGGTGCTACAGGTGAAAAGCTCATCCGCCGAATAGAGATCGAACGGCGTCAAGTTGGCCTCGGTGCAGGGAATGCCGGCCTCGGCCGCGATTTCCATGAAGGCCTGGCGGGTAATGCCGTGCAGGATACCGTCACCCGGCGTAAACAGTTCGCCGCCCCTGGCCATAAACAGGTTGGAAGCCGGCCCCTCGCCGACGAGACCACCTTGCGTCAGCCACACAACATCGTCACAGCCGGCGTCGAGCGCCTCGATCTTGGCCAGTTGGAAATGCAGCCGATCGAGGCATTTGTAGCGCGGATCCAACGTATCGGGCGAAAAGGCGCGCAGATGGCTGATGAACAGGCGAATGCCCGCGGCACGTTTTTGTTCGTCGGCGAGGAAGATGTAGGGCGCCGGCCAAATGATGATGGTGGGTTCAAAGTCGCGCGGGTCGGCCACCACTTTGGTTGAGACACCGCGCGTGACGATGAAGCGGATGGTGGCATCCTGAAGGCCGCTGCGCTTAACCGTCTCGATGATGGCGGCGCGCCAATCGTCATGACTCATGGCGGTGTTCAGCATCGCCGCCTGGAGCGATTGGAAAAACCGTTCAATATGCGCATCCAACTTATAGATCACGCCCTTCCAGGCCGAGACCACATCGAACACGCCATCGCCCAACAGAAAGCCCTGATCGAGGATCGAGATTTTCGCTTCGCTCAGCGGCACATAATCGCCGTTCATGTAGATGATCGGTTGTTCGCTCATGGTATGCCGCTCCTCTCCCATTATTAATCCTCGCCACGGTAATTGCCGCGCAGCTGCTTGGTGCGGCCGCGCCGGGTCTTGGCATTGACACGGCGTTGTTTGGCCGCCTTGCCCGGCCGCGTCGGGCGGCGGTGAATGGGGCGTTTGGCCGCCTCACGCAGCAGCGCCACCAGGCGGGCCAGGGCGTCCGCCCGGTTTTGCTCGCGCGTGCGGAAGCGCCGGGCAAAGATGAGGATTTCGCCCTGCTTGTTGAGCCGCCGGCCAGCCAAACGGCGCGCGCGGTCACGCACATCCTCCGGCAAGGACGGCGAGGTCAAGAGGTTGAAGCGCAGTTGCACCGCCGTCGAAACCTTATTGACATTCTGCCCGCCCGGCCCGCCGGCCTGCATGAATGTCTCGCTGATCTCACTCGGATCGATGGCGATATTTTCGGTAATTTCGATCATCCACCCTATATAGCACCGCGACAGCCCAATGCCAGAGCGAACCTCAATAAGACTCATCAAAACGGCACCGCCAACCGGAATGCATCATGCATTCCGGCAAGCGTGCCAAGCCAAGCGCGCGGATGCGCGCGCCCGGCGATTGAGGGTCTATAATAAAGAGTGCGCCCGAGTTAATACGAGGTAGCCAAGGGAGCGGACGCGACCGCCCGGCGTTTGAGGGCCGACCTAAAGAGCTTTCACGTCGGCCAGTGTCTTTTCCGGCTCGGGCCGTTTGGTGTAGTCCGGGTCGATATCGGCGGCGCGGACAATACCGCTCTGATCCACCACCAAGCGCGCCGGCATGGGCATGGTCCAGCTGCCCTCGCCATTGACCTTCGCCAGATCGACCTTGAAGCCGTCATATACTTTCTTGAGCGCGTCCGAATAGGCAAACGTCAGGCCGAGCTCGCTGGCATAAGCATTGCCCAGATCGCTCAACATGGGAAAGTCGAGCCCGTGTTTTTTGCGCATGCTGGCGCTGTGCTCAGCAATTTGCGGCGTAATCGCAACCAGTGTGGTGTTGTGTTGTGTT
>JAPYQV010000141.1 GCA_029937205.1 Alphaproteobacteria bacterium | reverse complement strand
GGCATGCATCGGGCCGGCGCCGCCGAAGCTCGACAGTACATAATCTCTCGGATCCCGCGCCCGGTCCACCACGACGCCTTTCACGGCCTGGGCCATGGTCTCGCATGAAATGCGGATGATTCCTTCCGCCGTCTCGAGCCGCGACAAGCCGATTTCGCGCGCGACACCGTCAATGGCCTGTTCGGCAGCTTCAAGATCGAGGTCGAACTTGCCACCGAGCGACGGATGCAGCCGGCCGAGAATGAGGTTGGCGTCGGTCACGGTTGGCTCCGTGCCACCGCGCCGATAGCTCGCCGGGCCGGGATCGGCGCCGGCACTCTTCGGCCCGACCCGGAGCGAATTGCCCTTATCGACCCAGGCGATGGAGCCACCGCCGGCGCCGACGCTTCTGATATCGAGCATGGGAACGCTGACCGGTACTTCCCACTCGAGCTCATAGTTGCGCGTGATCAGGCCATGCCCGGCCTCAACAATCGATGCATCGAAGCTGGTGCCGCCGACATCGGTGTGGATGATGTTTTCGATCCCGGTTGCCTGGCTAAGATAGGCGGCGTAGGCGACGCCGCCGGCCGGGCCAGATTCAATCAGCTCTTCGGGCCGCTCTTTGGCGAGCGCCGTGCCCATCACGCCGCCATTGCTCTTCAGGATTAACAGCGCGCGCGTGAAACCCTCGCTGCGCAGCGCCGCTTCGAGGCGCTCGAAATAGCCCGTCATCACCGGCATCAGAGCGGCCCGGATCGCCGTCGTCGTGAATCTGGCATGCTCGCGAAAAACCGGCCGAGTTTCGGCGGAGATCACCACATGGGCGCTCGGACTATCCGCCATAATGATCTCGCGCATGCGTTGTTCATGGCCGGGATTGGCATAGGCGTTAATGAAGCCGACACCGATCGCGGCAAAGCCGCGCTCGGCGATGCGCTGCGAAATCTTGCGCGCCGCTGTTTCGTTGAGCGGCCGGCGAATTTCTCCCGTGGCGGCCATGCGTTCCGCCACAGTAAAGCGGTTGCGCCGGCGTATGACCGGGCGTGGCTTGGCCTGGTAAGGATCGTAAAGGAATTGCCGATGCTGTCGGCCGATTTCGATGGTATCGCGAAACCCTTCAGTGGTGACGAAGGCGGCCTCGGGATAATCGCGTTCGATCAGGGCGTTGGTCGCTGTGGTCGTGCCGTGCAGCAAATGTGATATTTCGCTGAAATCGAGGCCGGCCTGCTTGATCGCCTGAATCACGCCTTGCGTACGGTCGTCCTTGGTCGTCAGAACCTTGGTCGAGATCGATTGCTTGGTGGTTTGATGCCAACCGAACAAATTGGTAAACGTCCCACCAACATCGACACCTACTCGTCACATTTTATCGCTCCCCGCGCCTGGCCGCTATTCATTCTGCCATGTGACCATTTCCGCCCGGAATAAACAAATTGCTATCATTCCCCATAGGCGCATCCTGTGGCGTGGTGGAATAATTGAAAAAGGAATCCCCATGAGCCGCGATCTCGCGCCGAAGGCCTGGCGCCGCCGGGGCATGGAAAGCCGGGGCCTGCCATTTTATTCGGCCGATGATTTATTCCGCATCAAATCGGAGCTGCGCGATGGCGCGGGGTTTGCGTTGGTGCGCGGTATTGCGGCCGAGAGCGCCGACGCGGGCGCTTGCCTGCTGCGCTTTGGCCAAGCCCTGGGGCGGCTGTTACCGCAAAACGCGGCGCAGGAAACGCTGGTTGAGATCGCCGATTTCTCCGACGAAGACGCGTTCGACGATCGCGGCTACCGCTCGCCGGGAGAATTGCATCCCCATACCGATCCGCCGCCGCTGATCATTCTTCTCTGTTTACGCCCGGCGCGCGTCGGTGGCACCAACCGGCTGGTCAGCGCCAACACCATACGGCAAGAGATAGAAAACAAGCGGCCGGAATTTTTACCTGTATTGGAGGCCGGTTTTGCTTTCTTCATGCCGGATGAGAAGACGCCGGGCGGCGGGCGCAGCCGCGATGTCATTCCCATTCTGATCGACGGACCGGGCGGCCTGAGCTGCATCTATTACCGGCCGTTTATCGAGCGTGCCGCAGCGGTAAACGGCACAAAGCTTGCCGGCAACTCAATCGCCGCGCTCGATTATTTCGACCGTTGCGCCAGCGATCCCGATTTGCTGATCACCTATACTCTGGACTCCGGTGAGGCATTGATCCTGAACAATTACCGGGTGCTGCACGCGCGCGACGAATATGAGGATTGGCCTGAGAAAGGCCGGCGGCGGCACTTGCTTCGCCTCTGGCTTGATGCCGATTGGCTGCCCGATCCGCCGCCCGCCCATGCCGGGCGGCGCAACCCCATGGCTGCGATGCTCTAGGCACCCCGATTATCCCTGGCACCAGCGGCGCCCAACTGAGTATCCTGTGAGCCACGAATCGACAGGAGGTTTCGCGTGCCACAAAAGCGCATCCATTTGAACGCGTTCTCGATGAACTGCGTCTCCCATATTCAGCACGGCCTGTGGACGCGCCCCGATACGCGTCAACTTGAGTTCAACCGGCTTGAGCCGTGGATTGAGCTGGCCCAGCTGCTCGAAAAGGGCGGCTTTGACGCGCTGTTTCTGGCCGACGTGATCGGCACCTATGACAATTACCGCGGCAGCGCCGAAACCTCGATCGCCGAGGCGATGCAAATACCGGTCAATGACCCGATGATGCTCATCCCGGCCATGGCCCACGCCACAGAGCATCTTGGCTTTGCTTTTACGAGTTCGGTCCTCCAGGCATTGCCGTTCACCTTCGCCCGTCAGGCTTCGACGCTGGACCATCTGACCCAAGGCAGGCTCGCCTGGAACGTGGTGACATCGTATTTGCCCAATGCCGGCACGAATTTGGGCTATGACGGGCTGCCGCCGCATGACGAGCGCTACGCCCGCGCCGAAGAATATCTCGATGTCACTTACAAGCTCTGGGAGGGCAGCTGGGAGGACGATGCGGTGCTCAGCGACACGGCACGCGGCATTTATGCCGATCCGGCCAAAATCCATCCGATCAATCATTCCGGTAAGTATTACCAGGTTGCCGGGCCGCACCTCTGTGAGCCCTCGCCGCAGCGTACGCCGCTGCTGTTTCAGGCCGGCTCGTCGGACCGCGGGCGGGAGTTCGCGGCCAAACATGCAGAGTGCGTGTTCATCTATGCCTCGCTGCGCAATCTTCGCGATACGACCAGCATCATCGAGGATATTCGCGCCCGCGCCGTACGCCAGGGGCGCCAGGGGGAAGACATTCTCTTCTTTCAAGGTGTCACCCCGGTGGTCGGCGGCACGGAAGCGGAGGCGAAAGCCAAGGAAGCGGAATATATCGAACAGGGCAGCGTTGAGGGTGGTATTGCCCATATGAGTGGCACGATCGGCGTTGATCTCGGTGTCATCGATCTCGACGTCCCGCTTGATTCGCTCGAAATAAATGCCATGCAAGGCATCATCAAGGGGCTGATCGATTCGGCACCGGACAAGTCGTTGACCTTTCGCGATCTCGTGCGAAAGCGCTCCTCGGGGCGTTTTTTAACGGGCACGCCGGAACAGATCGCCGATACGTTTGAAGCGTGGCACGAGGCCGGCGTCGATGGCTTCAATATCGTCTACGCCGTCACGCCGGGAACCTTCGCCGATTTCATCGACGGTGTCGTGCCGGTGTTGCGCCGCCGTGGACTGGTGCAAAGCGAATACACACCGGGCACGCTGCGTGAAAAGATTTTCGGTCGAAAGCTATTACCGGAGAGCCACGCCGCCGCTGCCTATCGGCGCGGGTAACTTAAGTCATTTACGCGAACGCGGCTCCGTCACGTAACGCGGTATCAGTAACTCGGCTTTGTGGAAAACGGCGTCAGCTGTAACTCGTGCGTCCAGCACGACCGATCCTGTGTGTGCAGATAATAAAACGCCTCGGCGATTTTGATCGGGTTGATCAATCTGTCGGGGTGCTCCTCGGCGAGGGGCAGAGACCGGGTTCCGGGCGAATCGATAAGACCGTCGATCACCACATTGGCCACGTGCACGCCATGCTCGGAATATTCCTCGGTGAGCACCTGCGCCAACGTGCGCATCAGGACCCTGGGGTAGTAAAGCGACTCTCCCGTCAGCCGCTTGCTGCCGCGCAGCGACTTGGCGTTGTTGGAGATGAGGAACGATCCTTCGCCTTTCTTGCGCATGGCCGGCAGTGCTTCCTTGGCGATCAGAAAGGGTCCCCGGCTGGCAATATGCTGTGCGGTTTCGAACATCTCCACCGGGATGTGTTCGAGCAGTTCTTTCCCGGGCGGAAGGTCGCGGCCTTCGAGATAGCCTGCGTTATAAACCAGAACGTCCGGGTCGCCGGCGTCGCGCCGAATTGTGGCGAACGCATCCGTGATCGATTGGTGCGAAACCAGATCGAGCTCGACGGTCATGCACGCACCGCCCTGTTCGCGGATGGCCGCTTCCAATGCGGCGGCGTTGGCCTTCGCGCGGCTTGTCAGCACGACGAAGAATCCCTCGCGCGCGAACTTCTGGGCAACGGCGCCGCCGATGCCCCAGCGCATGCCGACCGGCATGTGGCTATCGTCCAGAGCTTGGCCGTGCACCAGCTTGGTATTGCGGCCATCCGACTGCCACTTGGAGGTGGCGCCGACCACCATGGCGACGGGTTTGTCCAAGGCGTTCGATGTGCGGTTTTGGTTCATGCTGAAATCTCTTCTATTCTGTTTGTGTCCGGTGGAGGCGGGCGTCAACCATGTGCCAGCCAATCCTGATGTCCTGGCCGGGGTGGAAGTGCGCGCTCTGGCCCTCGGAAAGATGCCGCACCGCCATTTCATCGCCATTCGGCAGTGTGACCAGGTGGGAAGTGGTGAGGCCAAGGTAAATTTCTTCGACATAGGTCGCCGGGATGGTTTGCATGGCTCCGCCCAATTCGCCGCCGGGCACGATCAACCGTAGCAATTCGGAGCGGACCGAAAGCGTGACGGCGGCGCCCGCGGCCGGCGATATATTGCCGGCCGGCGCCTCGATCTTAGCGAAACCCAGATCGACGCTCACACGGTCGCCGTTCGCGCTGGCGACGCGACCGTCAAGCAGGCTGTTCTCGCCGATAAATTCCGCGGTGAAACGCTCTACCGGCCGCTCATAGATGTCGCGCGGTGTGCCTTCCTCGATCAAGTCGCCGCCGGCGATGATGGCGATCCGATCGGCGACGGTCATCGCTTCTTCCTGATTGTGGGTGACATGAATAAAGGTGATGCCAACCTTCTCCTGGATACGCTTTAGCTCGAGGCACATTTCCTTGCGAAGCTTGGCATCGAGCGAGGCGAGGGGCTCATCGAGCAGCAGAATATCGCTTTCGAGAACCAGCGAACGGGCGAGTTGAACGCGCTGTTGCTGGCCGCCCGAGAGCTCATGCGGCATGCGCGAATTGTAGCCCGCCAGGCCGACCAGCTCGAGCATGGCACCGGTCTTCTCGCGAATCTCCGACTTTGGCAGCCTCTGGAGTTTCAGGCCGTAAGCGATGTTTTTCTCGACCGACATGTGGGGAAACAACGCGAAACTTTGAAACACCATGGTGGTCGGGCGATGGTTGGGCGCCAGCCCGTTAACGTCGTGACCGTGCAGGAGGATGCGCCCGCCGCTCGGTTTGATGAACCCGCCGATCAGCCGCAGCAACGTTGTCTTACCGCCGCCGCTCGGCCCCAAGAGCGCATAATATTGGCCGCTTTCGACCGTGAGATTAATCGATCGGAGCGCCCTCACCGGGCCATAGTTTTTCGCCAAATCGATGACCTCGACGGCGCTGTCCGCTGCGTTCACCATCAGGCCGACATCTCTGGTTCTGCAATGGCGCGCGACTTGCGCTCCAGCCGTCCGGCATTGGCCATGGTATAGATCAGGATCGAGCCGATGACGACAATGGAGACAATGCTCATGGTACCGGCCATGGCGTATGATTCCTCCGACATGCCGACATTCAGCATTTGCGCGACCAGGACATTCGAAAACGTGTCGAAGCCGCCCTTCAGCATCGCCGTGCGTGGCGCTTCATTGAAAGATAATATGGCGACGAAGGCGCAGGCGCTGAAAATGCCGACCCGAATTTGCGGGAACTCAACCTGCCAGAACGCCTGCCAGGCGCTGGCGCCACAGCCCCGCGCGGCTTCTGTCTGCTGTTCGCGGTAACGCGACATGGTGATGAGAATGACGATAAACGCATAAGGCACGGTATAAAGAATCTGGCCGATCAGGGCGGTTGTGAAGCCGAGCTCGAACCAGGTCGAAAACCAATCCACATCGAGCGCCTCGCTGAGCGATTGGAAGATGCCGTTCAATTGCTTGAAATAAACGAGCAGGCTCGACGCCATGATGTCGGCGGGAACGAACAAAGGCAGCAGCATCAGGGTCACGAAAAGGACCTTACGCCGGGTTTTCTTAAAATAGAGCGCCGCCACCAAGCCCATGGGGACGGCGGTGGCGACCGACGCCACGGCGAGATAGGCGGTCCATTTGAGCGACGACACCAGCATGATGTCGCCGAGCACCACGGCGTACCAGTCGAAGGTGAACTCATACATTCGGGCGCCGAAGCCGTGCTCGTTGAATGAAATGTAGATGACATAGAACACCGGTGTCATCAGCGCGCCGACGACGATGAACAGGTACAGCCATTTCGCCCGGTAGGCCCAAATATTTGTGTATCCGTCGACCATGATTCGTCAGCTTATGGGTTTTAGGATTTTGCCCAGATCGAACAGGCGGTGGCCGATATAGAGCAGGAGAATTAGTGTCAGGATCATGATGGCGCCGATCGCCATGGCCAAGGGGAAGTCGAGCGCGGTAATGGCCTGATTGACGATCAGCCCGGCATTGACGGCGCCGGGACCGCCCAGGATGGTGGGCACCAACGCGACGCCGAGCGCGTTGACGAATATGAACACGCCGCCGGCAAATATTCCCGGCGCGGCGAGCGGCATGATCACGTCTTTGAAGCTGCGCACGGTGCGCGCACCGAGGTCGTCGCACACTTCGAAGACGTAATTCTGCACCGCCTCCATGGCCAGGAAACCGGCGAACACCATAAACGGCAGGAAGAACAGCACGTCGCCGATGATGAC
>JAPYQV010000140.1 GCA_029937205.1 Alphaproteobacteria bacterium | reverse complement strand
AAAACCGGCCATGCACTAACATTCAAATTGGACCAATCAATTGGGGCTGATCAGTTTGGCTGGCGCGCAAGTGATCCGCATTCGGGAAACATAGGGCCGCGATGTTCGAGGCGTTTCAGCGTACGGTACAGATTTGTGACGATCGCTTCGCAGCCGCTCTCCGAGGCGGCCATCAGGTAACTGCGGACGCGCCCTTAATGCGCTATCACAATTTTGTACCGTCCTCGCAAACGCTTTGCACGTTGAGACCCTATGTTTCCCGAATACGGATTATTTGCGAGGTTGCCGTGCATGTCAGAACGGAACATCCGAGCCAACGTCAAAGACAATTGGTTTACGTTTCGCTGCGCGCGGCAATTTAATAAAATTTAAACATGAATCGTACATTGGAGGACGCGCCATGAGTGTATCTCGCCTGCTCGCCATATATCTATTCAATGTCGTTTTGTGGTTTATTTATAGCTGCGGTGGGCTGAAGCCGTTCGCAACCGAGCCTGGGCAGTTGATGCAAAGACCGCATAAATCAAACAGGGATCGCCTTGGCAGGACCGCCGATATATTTGTCCGCAAGCTCGGGTAGCACCTGTCTGAGCCAACCAGGTATATGGTCCGCTCAGCCGTCACACAGCGCACATGAATATGGGAAAAGTCGATCCTGCTTGCCGCGTTAATTCACGAGGTCGCATGGACGTGACGGAGCCTGTAGTATTTACGCAACCTTGAAGGGCGCACCCTCCAGCGGGTCAACAAGCCAACCGCAGCACTTTCAGATAGGGTAGGTGAGGAATTGCTCGACCATCCGATCGGGATGTTGGGTCGCGGCAAATCCCGCGCTGTGTAAGACGCGCTGTGTAAGAGAGGAAAGGATTAAACTATGCCGATACGGCAAATCGCAAAGATGGGGCATCCCGTGTTGAGAATGCGCTCGGCGGAGGTGCCTGATCCAACCGACCCGGAGATCGCGCGCCTTGTTGAGGATATGCGTGACACACTGGTTGATATCTCTGGCGCCGGCATTGCTGCGCCGCAGCTCTATGATCCCAGACGCGTCATTCTCTACCGCATTGAGGCGGATCGGGTTCCGGAAGGCTCCAGCATGAAACCGCTTCCCTGGACCGTGATGATCAATCCCGAGCTCACGACGATCGGCAGTGACAAGCAGCTGATCTGGGAGAAGTGTCTCTCGCTGCCGGGCCTCCACGGTAAGGTGCCGCGCCATACCAAGGTGCACATTTCTTTCCAGACGTTAGAGGGCGACACCGTGGCGTATGATGCCGACGGGTGGCACGCGATGATTCTGCAGCACGAGTACGACCATCTTGATGGCATCCTCTATCCGATGCGTATGGATGATATATCGCTGCTCAGTTTCAACGCGGAGCCAGGCCCCTTGTCGGAAGACGTTGCCAGCGACAAGAGCATAGACCCAATGTTCCAGAAGCTCGCGGCATCATGGGCGAGCCGCCACTTGTGGCTGCCGGAGACCAGCGGTAAGCCGTAGCCGCGACCTTGGTTCAAGCGTGGTGGACGTCGTTCGATCCGGCAAAGTATCAGGTGCTTGACGGCGTCGAAGCCGATCACGCCGCGCAGCAGGGCATCCGATATCGCGGCGCGAACGTCGTCGAGGGAGAAGGTCTCGAGCAGCCGCAGCACTTGGACGTATTCCCGCTTCCCCTTTTTGCCCATCCGCACTTCCAGAAGGCGGCGCAGATCGGCGAACACAGGCGGCAACATCTGGACGAGAACGCCGAATTGATCAGGAAACCCTACCGCATCGACGATCTGGAAAACCGAATTAACAAGTTGCTGCAGGATCCGGAAGGGTAAGTTTTCGGACGCTAAAAATTAACGCACTGATACAAAACAATTAAATTGGCATTGTTTTGCAATATACCACCACTTGTATGTGCCTGCTCCCGAACCACAATATACCACAGAGGAGCGGCGGCACAAAAAATGCGCGGGTGGCCTAATAAGAGCGCGGCAAATCCAACACCCGTTCGGCGATGTAATTCAGGATCATCTCGCGGCTGACCGGGGCGATGCGGGCGATATAGCTTTCGCGTAAGTAGCGCTCGACATGATATTCCCGCGCGTAGCCCATGCCGCCCAATGTCAGGACGGCGCGCTCGCAGGCTTTGTGCGCCGCTTCGGCGGCGAGCATTTTGCCGGCGTTGGCTTCGGCGCCGCACGGCGCGCCTGAATCGTAAAGATGCGCCGCCTTGAAGATCATCAGATCGGCCGCCTCAAGCTCGGCCCAAACCTCGGCCAAGGGATGTTGGATGGCCTGATTCTGGCCGATCGGGCGTCCAAATACCCGGCGCTCACGGGCATATTGTGTCGCCTTGGCCAGCGCCGCCCGGCCCAACCCAATGGCTTCCGCGCCGATCAGGATGCGCTCCGGATTGAGGCCGTGCAGGATGCAGCGGAAGCCCTGGCCTTCTTCGCCGATCATATCCTCGCGCGGGATTTTCAGGCCGTCGATGAAGAGCGCGTTCGAATCCACCGCCTTGCGGCCCATCTTGGCGATCTCGTGGATCTCCACATGGGCGCGGTCGAGATCGGTGTAGAACAGCGAGAGGCCATGGGTGCTTTTTTTGCTGGCGTCTCGCGGCGTCGTGCGGGCGAGCAGCATGATCTTGTTGGCGCGCTGGGCGGTTGAGGTCCAGAGCTTTTGTCCGTGCACCACATAGTGGCTGCCGTCCCAATCGGCGCGGGTTTCGATGGCGCCGGTATCGAGGCCGGCATTGGGCTCGGTAACGCCGAAGCAGGTCCTGTCCTCGCCCCGGATGAGCGGCGGCAACATGCGCGCCTGCTGCGCCGCGGTGCCGAATTTGGTGATCGGATGGGGCCCGAATATATTGATATGCAGCGATGAGGCAGCGGCAAATCCACCCCCCGATTGGGCGATGCGGCGCATCATCAGGGCCGCATCGGTAACGCCAAGACCGGCGCCGCCATGGGCTTCGGGCATGGTGATGCCGAGCCAGCCGCCGGCGGCAATGGCGGTCACGAATTCTTCCGGGAACACCCCGTCCGTGTCGCGCGCGAGCCAATAATCGTCGCCAAAATCGGCGCAAATCCGCTCGATCGCCTGGTCGAGCGCGCTTTGATCGGGCGTGAGCGAATAGGCCATCAATATTAACTGCTAGTAATGGTAGGTCAGGTCAAGCTGTAGAAAACTGTCTTTGCGCAATGAAAACTGGCCGTCATTCTTATGGACATTGAGAAAAGCCGTGCCTTCGAACCCGAGCGAAATATTGTCGCTCAGACGGCGGTTGGCTTCCATGAAAAGGCTGCGCGTTGATTTGTCCAAATCCTGCATGATACCGAACAGGATATCCGTGCTGGCCTCGTCGTTAAAGGCCAGTCTCACGGCGCTGAACACATCGCCTTCGGTGACGACGGTGGCGCGCTCGCCGCGATCGTCATAGAGAAATTCGAGCAACAGGCCAAGATCAGTATTGCCGTCGAGGACGCCGTACCAGGTATGCTCGAAGCCGCCGACCAGGGCAAAATAATCTTCTTCCAACCCCCGCGCGTTACGCTCGCCGTCACGCCAGAAACTTTCGAATTTGAGCAGCCAGGCGCCGGTGGTGACCTGGGCATCGAGGCTGTACTGGCGCATCTGCTCATAGAACGGCACCAGCACGGGTGAGCCGCCTGGGTCGAAGCCGAGGCTGAAAGCGGGACTGCGGTTGGTGCCCTCGAACCAGGCGAGGCCGAAATCGAGCGCGCCGATGCTGTGGCTGTAGCGCGCGGCCAAATCCAAATGATGTTGCTTGGCGGCGCTTTCATAGGTCGTCTGTTCGCCGTCGATCTGAAGTGCGGTGCGCAGACGGCCGGCGCGGCCCGGGAACGTCCGCTTGCGGAAATAGGGCAACGCGAAGGCCTCGAACACGCCGTAATCGTTCAGCCAGGTGCCGTGCAGCATGGGTTGGCCGAGCTTTTCTTCCTGATCGGGGGCCTCGACCAGGTCGGTCTGATTGATGACATCGACCAAATGACGCGATTCGACGACGCCCCAGAACACCTTGTCGATACCGGCGCGCAATTCCCATTCGCTGTCTTCGAACTCGCCGAAAAAGAGACCATAGGCCTCGCGGATGTCCCAGTGGGTGCGGCGTGTATCGGCGCTGTCATAGCGAAAGAAGGGTTTGAAAATAAGGCCGTGGCCGGCCTCGTTCTCAAGATAGACTTCGGGCTCGGCGACTACCGACAGGCTGTGCTCGCGCTGACCGCTCTGGATGCTCGATTGGGGGAAATAGCGCCCCTCCAGAGTGAAGCGCCCGGTTACTTCCTGGAATACCGTTTCGGCGCCGGCAGGCAGCGCCACCAATAACAGGAGGCCGCCGAGGAGAAGCGCCGAAGCCCCCCGGACCAAGGCCCCACGGGCCAAGGCCCCTCGGCAGGTCATCTCAGCGGGCTCTTTTCAGACTGACCTTGGTGAAATCGCTGTCGTCGAGATCGGCGCCGAAGACGTAGTTCTGCCAGATCAGCCGGGTGCTCTTGCCGGTCAAGTGATTGACCATCAACATTTCATCGGCGCGCCAATGCTTACCGAGATATTGCTGGTGGCTCGGCACGGTCAGGGTTTTCAGATGGGAATTCTTGCGGTCGTAATATTCAACCTTCCACACCCGGTACTCTTCCTGGTCGACCCACGACACCTGGCGCGTATAGCCTGATTTCTTGTCGATCGGCGAGCGCTCGGACACCCAGCAGGTGTACTCGCCGCACGGCTCGTCGCGCAGCCAGCGATAGGTGTATTTCTCGATCTCCTGGCTCGTCATGTCCTCATAGGCAAACTCGCTGCCCATGAAGGAGCCCGCCTTGTTGGACGAGGAGATGCGTTTCACGCGCTTCAGCGCCGGCAGGAAAAGCCATTGATCGTCATCCTCGACCTTGTGCGAATGGGTCAGCATGGCGGTGCCCTTGACGTCGCGCGGGCGATTAAAAACAATCAGGCTCTTATCACCGTCGACCTCGTTTTCGAGCACGCTGATTTTGAGATTGCGCTCGCTTTCCTGGCCGCGCTTGTTGCGTAAGATCATGGTTTGATCGGCGGCGTAATTGCCGAAACCCTTGTCGCGCCCTTCCCCCTCATGGGCGATGCGCAGGCCCTTTTCCTCAGGTGTCTCAGCCAATACTGGCAGGGCGCTAAAAGCGATGGCGGCGCTAAGCGCCAATGCCGATAGGATAGCGGCAGGCCGTTGGATAAGAAAAATCATGACTTGCTCCGGTCGATTTTCATAAGAAGGGGCGGCAGGAAGAAGAAATCGGCGGCCAGTGCGATGACGATGGTCATCGCGGTCAACAGGCCGAGGCTCCAATTCACTTCAAAGCCGGACGTCGAGAGCACGATAAAGCCCGCCGCCAGCACCGCCGTGGTTGTCCACAAGGCGTGGCCGACAGACTTGAAAGCAAAGCGTACCGCTTGCTGCGGGTCGAGCTTGCGCTCGCGCCGGGCACGCAAGTATTTGCTCAGGAAATGTATCGTGTCGTCGACCACGATGCCGAAGGTGACCGCCGTCACCACCGACGCGGCGACGCCGACATTGCCGATCAGATAGCCCCACAGACCGAAGCTCATGGCCGCCGGGACGAAATTGGGCACCAGGCTCAGCAAGCCGATGGGAATGCTTTTGAGGGCGACAATCAATATCAGCGATATGATCGCCATGGCGATCACCGTGCCCTTTAGCATGCCCTCGATATTGCGTTTCGAAATATAGGCGAACATCATGGTCAGGCCGGTCGCCTCGGTGACCATTTCCGCCGGCATATTATCCTTCAGCCATTGGTTTGCGGCATCGGCCGAAGCACGCTGCTCCTTGGCCGACATATCGCGCCCAACCACGGTCATTCGTGTCGCCGATTTGGCGACATCGATCTGGTCGTTGAGGTTGCGGCCAAAGGGCAGAGACAGCTCATAGAGCAGCAGATATTGCGCCGCCAGATCGTGTTCTTCCGGGATACGGTAATAGGCCGGATCATCGCCGTGCATGTTCATGTTGAGCCGTTTCATGATGTCGGAAAAGGCCGAGACATGAGTGATCTTCGGTTGGCCGCGGTACCATTCGGCAAATTCATCCACCCGGGCGAGATATTCCGGATCGTTGATCGCCCCTTCGCCGCCGGCCGGCAGGGAAAATTCGAACGCTTCCACACCAGTCAAATTATTGATGATGTAATCGGTGTCGCGGCGGAACTCATAGCGGTCGTCGAAATATTTCGTCCAATTGTCGTTGAGCTCGACCTGCGGCACGCCAGCGGCGAGGCCGATAATGATCGCCGTCATGCCGAACAGGAGCGGCGTGCGACGGCGCACCACAAACGCGCCAAGGCTGTCGAAAAACTCCGTTTGTCCGGTGCGCCTGGGGCGCACGCGAAGCGGCAGGATATAGACCAGGGCGGGCACGAAGGTGAGGGCGAAGATCATCGCCGCAACGACGCCGAGCGCCACCAGATTGCCGAGATTATGGAACGGCGGCGCATCGGAGAAGTTCATGCTCAAGAAGCCGATCGCCGTGGTGATGGTGGTGAGAAAGACCGGGAAAAAATTGACGCGGAGCGATTCCAGAATGGCTTCGCGCTTGGCCAAGCCCGATCGCATGCCGAGCATGATGGTCGATATGATATGCACCGAGTGGGCGATCGCCACCGTCATGATGATGGTCGGCGCGCCGACATTGCCGCTCGAGAGTATCATGCCGGTCCAACCGGAGAAGCCCATCGCCGTGATGGCGGCAAACAGAACCACCAAAAGCGTGGCGATAGTGCCGGTAATCGAGCGCAGCAAAAGTGCCATCACCACCAGGATCACGCCGATGATGATCGGCCCGAGTGTCGCCAGATCGTCGAAGGTGGCATCGCCGAAGGCACGGCTGGTGATGATGCTGCCGGTGACGTAATAATTCAGCTCGGGATGGGCAAGACGCGCCGCGGCAACAATATCCTTCACCTGGTTGGATATTTCCGTCACCGCCTCGCCGGATTCATCGGGCAGCACAAAATTGACCAGCACCGCCGTGGTGCCGCCGTCCGCCGCGACCAACCGGTTGACCAGTTGAATTTCGTTCAAGGCAATGTCTTCGACC
>JAPYQV010000139.1 GCA_029937205.1 Alphaproteobacteria bacterium | reverse complement strand
GCGCCGGAGCCGGCGCGGCGCGGTTTCGAGGACGCGCTCTGGATGACAAAATCCGAGCCGGTTCGACGGCACCTCCAGCAACGCATTGCCGCGCTGACTGCCGCAGAGGAAAGCTAAATATTGCTTTGCGCATTCGTCTCGCCGATACAGTAGACTGGCCTCGCCAGGATATCGTTGGACCGGGGGGATCGGCTGAACATGTTTCCGCATCATCGTCATTGGGCGGGTTGCCTGATCGCGCTAAGCCTGTTGCTGTCGTCCGGCCTGGCGCTTGGCGACGACGCGTTGACGATCCTCGCGAAAGATTATCCACCGCTCAACTATGTCGAGAACAAGGAGCTTAAGGGGCCTTCGGTCGATATCGTGCGGGCGATCCAGGCGAAGTTGGGCCGCCGACAAGATCGCCGACAAGATTAGTGTGTACCCTTGGGCGCGCGCTTACCGCTTCCTCGAGACCAGGAAAAACACCGCCCTCTTTTCGACCGCGCGCACGAGCTCTCGAGAAAACCTGTTCAAATGGGTCGGCCCGATCGCCGAAAAGAAGATCGGCATGTACGCCAAGCGCGCGCGCAAAATCAAACTCGACGCCCTGGAAGACACCAAGGATTATTTGATCGGTGTGCAGCGCGACAGCGTCACGATGCAATATCTTGACGAACGCGGATATAAGAATTTCGACGATTCAACCTCAGCGGAAGCCAATCTTAAAAAGCTGATGGGCGGGCGCAACGATCTCTGGTTCGCCAGCAACGCCACGGTCGCCGGCACGTGCGAGCGGCTCAACGTAAATATCGAAGAGCTCAAACTGGTGCTGGAAATCGAAAACACCTTCATCTATATCGCCTTCAACAGCGCGACGCCGGACAGCATCATCGCGGCATGGTAGAACGCTTATGACGGGCTGGTGCAGGAAGGGGCGGTCAAAAATATATTTCGGACTCACGATTTAATTGGCCTATACCCGACGACGTTCGACAATTAGCCAAGTTCCCCGCTTTCGTCACCGAAAGCAAACATCGAAATCACACGATAAGTCCTGGATCTTCAATAGCCTCGGCCAATCCCGGACGATCGCAACCCACAGATATTCACAGCCTTGGGCAATGAGGCCGCCAACTGGCTCGGTCTGATGGCGGCGATTTACGTGCGTTCACAATCTATTGATCGCGCGCTTTAGGCATCGCTTTATTATATCAAAATTATCTGAGCTTGGCGCAATGCCGGTATTATCAGCCGTCAATGGCATCGATAAGGGAGCTTTGGCAATCCGTGATTGAAATCGACATACTGCTGAAATCCATCCTGGGCGCCGGTCAACCGGCACCCGAGCCAAGTGTATCAGTCGAGGCGAACCACAGACGGATTTAAGATGAGCGAAAAGTTGAACAGCCAGGTATTGACCTTCACCCCCATAAGAAGATTGAAAATTCTCCATGTTTCGAATTTGGGGGAGCGCTACGCCGGCGCGCGGTATTACGGTGTTCCGACCCGCATGAACAACGGCCTGACGCGCAACGGTCACTTGACCATGCTTTTCGACGACCGGGAAATGGCGAAACGGAAGAGTCTTTTCGGATCACGGATGTTCCGGCGCGGCGCCACAAACAAGGCGCTCCTCAGCTTCGCCGAAAATTTCCGGCCCGACGTGGTGCTGTTGGGCCATGCCGATTTGATAGATGCCGAAACCTTGCAGGCGATCCGCCAAAAATTACCCGGCGTAAAAATTGCCTGCTACCGGGTTGACGGTCTATTCGCCAACGATAGCCGCGCCAAAATTCGAAACCTGGCAAGCCACTGTGACGCTGTTTTTGTTACAACCTCCGGCGACATTTTGTCGAGCGTCTGCAGCGGTGCTACACGGGCCTATTATTTGCCAAATCCGGTCGATGCGAGCATCGATAAAGGGCGGTCCTATTCCCAATCGCATTTGGCCACGGATATGTTTTTTGCCTGCGGCTCGGCACGTCAGGGCGACATGCGGGAAACCGCACCGGCAGCAATTTCGAAGAGTTTGCCCGAGCTCAGCTGCGAGTTTTTCGGCGTTGGCCGGGGCGACGCGCATGTCTGGGGTTGGCAATTTATGGCGGTGCTCGCGCGCTCCAAAATGGGGCTAAATCTAAGTGCCAAACCGACACCCTTCCTGCAGGGAAACGGCTCGGAGACCTATCTCTATTCGTCCGATCGGGTCGCCCTGCTCATGGGCAACGGACTTTTGACCTTCGCCGAGCGCGGATTTCATCTGTCTGAATTATATGGCCGGGACCGCCTGGTTGAATTTGAGAGCACCGATGAATTGATCGATCAAGTAGCGCATTTCAGCCGCAATGACGGCGAGCGGCGGGAAATTGCCGAGCGTGGCCATGAATTTGTTCACCGGGAATACAATGAGCGCATCGTCACGCAGTACCTCTTGGAGGCGTTGCTGAACGAGAATTTTTCACACCACTACGCTTGGCCGACCGAATTTTATAGGGCCGTTTCACGGCCCGCGCCACAGAGCGATTCAATTGAACTGAACGATGCCGGCTGATTGACCGCTATCGCAGCGTGAGATTCCCCGGTAACCTTCTGACACTCTGTTCGGCGCAATTATTGAGCAGGTGTCCATAGTGGCAACTGGTTATCCGCGCGACCTCTTGGGCTATGGTCGCACCTTGCCCCAAGCCAATTGGCCGGGCGGCGCACGGCTGGCGTTGTCGTTGGTGCTCAACTATGAAGAGGGCGGCGAGAACACCATCTTGCATGGCGATGCGGGATCGGAGCAGTTTTTGGCCGATATTGGGCCGGCGCAGATTGAGCCGCTGGTCGGCGCGCGGGCCTATAACACCGAATCCATGTTTGAGTATGGTTCGCGCGCCGGGTTTTGGCGCATTCACCGATTGGTGACATCGCGCCAGGTGCCGCTCACGGTGTATGGCGTCGGCATGGCGCTGGAGCGTAATCCGCAAGCGGCAGCGGCCATGGCGGCGGCGGGTTGGGAAGTGGCCAGTCACGCTTACCGCTGGACCGATTACTCCAAGATGCCCGAGGCTGAGGAGCGTGAACAGATGGCGCGCGCCATTGCGGCGATTGAGAACACCGTGGGTGAGCGGCCGGTCGGCTGGTATTGCGGGCGGGTGAGCGCCAATACGCGGCGCCTTGTGGTCGAGGAAGGCGGTTTTCTTTACGATTCGGATTCTTATGCCGACGATCTGCCCTATTGGAATTATGAGCATGGCCGGCCCCATCTGATCCTGCCCTACAGCCTCGATAACAACGATCTGCGCTTCTCCACCAACGGCATCTTCACCGGCGAAGATTTCTTCGATTATGTGCGCGATGCCTTCGACTTGCTCTATGCCGAGGGTGCGGAGACGCCGAAGATGATGTCGGTCGGCCTCCATTGCCGCTTGGTCGGACGGCCCGGGCGCATTGCCGGCCTGGCGCGTTTTTTGGATCATGTCCAGGCGCATGACGATGTGTGGATCACGCGGCGGCGAGATATCGCTGCGCACTGGATCGCCACGTACCCACCGGAGACAGAGTCGTGAGCGACTATCCGCGCGACATGGTGGGCTTCGGGCCTGAGCCGCCGCACGCCGATTGGCCAAACGGGGCACGTATCGCCATCTCTTTCGTCATCAATCACGAGGAAGGGGCGGAGAGCTGCATTCTCCATGGCGACGCCCAGTCCGAGCGCTATCTCTGCGATCTCGGCGCGGTGGAGGCGGTGCCGGTGGTCGGCGGGCGCGATTTCAATGCCGAGTCCATGTTTGAGTATGGCGCACGCGCCGGCTTCTGGCGCCTCAGGCGGATATTTACCGAGGCCCATGTGCCGGTTACCGTCTATGGCGTCGGCATGGCGCTCGAACGCACGCCGGAAGCGGCGGCGGCGATGGTCGAGGCGGGCTGGGAGGTGGCCGGGCATGGCTATCGCTGGATCGATTACCGCGATGTCTCGGAAGAAGTCGAGCGCGCCCATCTCAAGCAGTGCATCGATGCTATCGCCGAGACAACCGGCGCGCGCCCGGTTGGTTGGTTCAGCGGGCGGCGCAGCGTGAACACGCGGCGTCTGGTGGTCGAGGAGGGCGGCTTCCTCTACGATTCAGACGGTTATAGCGACGATCTTCCGTATTGGAATACGGATCACGGCCGGCCTCATCTGGTGGTGCCCTATAGCCGCAACAATAACGATCTCCGCTTCGCCACCGGCGGTGTTTATACCGCCGGCGATTTCTTCGCCTATCTGCGCGACAGTTTCGACACACTTTATGGCGAAGGTGAAAGCCACCCCAAGATGATGACCATCGGCCTGCATAACCGCCTGATAGGCCGCCCGGGCCGGGCCGGCGCGCTGCTGCGTTTTCTCGATCATGTGCACAAGCATGACGGCGTGTGGTTCGCCCGGCGCCGCGAGATCGCCGAACATTGGCACCGCCGTCATCCTTATGAAGCGCCTGGCGCGTGAGGGAATATATCAAGATTTCGCCCAACGGCACCCCCTTCCGGAATGCATCATGCATTCCGGCAAGCGTGCCAAGCCTAGCGCGCGGATGCGCTCGCCCGGCGCTTGAGGGACCAAACCAAAAAATAGCGCAAGCAGCATGATGGACCTGGCGCACACGCGTCGTTACTCTCAACGTAGGGACACTAACTAGGGAGAACACGACATGGCATACAGCGCCACGAAGACTGGCCTAAACAGTGCGTTTGAGGATTGGACCAACGCCCTCAACGCGGGCGATCTCAAAGGCTTCTACGCCTTCTTCGACGCCCGCTCGGAAATTCTCGATGAGGATTATCCGTGGCGCATGACCAAGGATGAATTCATCGATCATATAGGCTTCCACGCCGGCACCACGGGCCATGCGGCTTTGTGGGAGCATTTTAAATGGATCCCGCGCGAGACCGAGGTCAAGGTGTGGCACAAACACACCGGCCAGGTGAGCGGCTTTTCGACCTTTCGCGGCAAGCCGGTCGATGCCGGATTCCGCCAGCGTTTCATGGGTTTCACCACCAATTGGTATCACCATGGCAACACCTGGAAATTGATCAATTGGCATCAGAGCCCGCTCATGGGCCGTATCGACGGCGCCTCGCCGAGCTGAGGAAAAAATGAGCACAGCAGACCAACAGGCCGCCGCAGCGGCGGTCGACGAAGCGCGCCTGTGGCGCCGCATGATGGATATGGCGCAGTTCGGCGCCACGCCGGCGGGCGGCGTTAACCGCGCCGCTTTTTCGCCTGAGGATATCGCGGCGCGGAAACTGCTCATCGAATGGGCCGGCGAGTTCGGCTTCGCCACGTCCACGGACGAGATCGGCAATCTCTATGTGCGCCGGGCCGGCACTTCCGACGAGGCACCGGCGGTCACCGGCAGCCATCTCGACAGCCAGCCCAAGGGCGGCAAGTTCGACGGCGCCTATGGCGTGGTCGGCGGCTTCGAGGCGCTGGAAGCGATCGAGCGCGCCGGCATAAAGACGCGCCGTCCCATAGACGTGGTGGCGTGGAGCAATGAGGAAGGCGGACGCTTTCAGCCCGGCGCCATGGGCTCCGCCGTGTTCGCCAGCGATTATCCGCTCAAAGATGCGCTCGCCGCGATCGATCCCAACGGGGTCGTATTGGCCGACGCGTTACACGAGACTCTTGCCTCCACCCCCGGCATGGCTGCGCGCAACATGCCGTTCGACATGGCCGGCTATGTCGAAGCCCATATCGAACAAGGGCCGCGCCTCGAGAACGACAATCTCACCATCGGCGTGGTGTCGGGCGTGCAGGGCCTCACCTGGTACCGTGTTGAGGTCTTCGGCTCGGAAGCCCATGCCGGCACGGCGCCGCTCAAAGGCCGTAAGGACGCGCTCAAATCCGCCGTCTCCATGGTCGCGGCGTTGGAAGAATTGATGGCCGATGACAGCGACACGGTGCGCTTTACCGTCGGGCGTTTCGAATGCGGCCCCGGCGCACCCAGCACCGTGCCCGGCCATGTGCTTTTCACCGTCGATTTCCGCCACCCCGATCTCGCGACGTTCGTCGATTTGGGCGGACGCATTCAAGACGTTTGCCAAGCCAATGCACGCGGCTGCGACGTCACGGTCGAGCGCACTATCTATTCCGAGCCGGTGACCTTCGATCCGAGCGTCATCGACCTGGTGCGGAGCGCAACCCAAGCGCTTGACCTGCCGCATATGGAAATGGTCTCGGGCGCCGGGCATGACGCCATGCATGTCGCCGGACTTTGTCCCGCGGGGATGATTTTCGTGCCATGTGAGAAGGGCCTCAGTCACAACGAGGCCGAGAACGCCACGGCCCCTGACCTCGCCGCCGGCGCGCGCGTGCTCGCCGCCTGTCTGGTCGGGCTGGCCAACCGCTAGGGAATGGCCGACCGGCTGACAGCCGACGTCGCCATCGTCGGGGCGGGCAACGCTGCTCTCTGCGCTGCCCTCGCGGCAGCGCAAAACGGCGCCAACGTGGTGGTGCTGGAAGCGGCGCCCGAAGCCGAGCGCGGCGGCAATTCCGCCTATACGGCGGGCGCCATGCGCATCACCTATGACGGTGTGGACGATCTGAAGAAGCTCATTCCCGACCTCAGCGACGAGAATATCGCCAGCACGGATTTTGGCAGCTATGGCTTCGATGATTATTTCGACGATTTGGCTCGCGTCACGCAATACCGCGCCGACCCCGATCTGGCCGAAATCCTTATCCGCCGCAGCTTCGATACCCTCAAGTGGATGCGCGGCCAGGGCGTGCGCTTCCAGCCGAGTTATGGCCGCCAGGCTTTTAAAGTGGGCGACCGTTTCAAATTTTGGGGCGGCCTCGCGGTCGAGACCTGGGGCGGCGGTCCCGGCTTGGTGCAAGCGCTGTTCGACGGCGCGGCAAAGGCAGGCGTGCGCGTGGTCTACGAGGCACGGGCGCGCGAACTAACGCTAGACAGCGGACGGGTATCCGGTGTGCGCGCCACCCTGCGCGGCGGCGAGACCCTCGAAATTGCCGCTGGTGCCGTGGTGCTGGCGAGCGGCGGCTTTGAAGCAAATACCGAGATGCGCACGCGATATCTCGGGCCTGGTTGGGACCTCGCCAAGGTGCGCGGCACGCGCCATAACATGGGTGATGGTATCAGAATGG
>JAPYQV010000138.1 GCA_029937205.1 Alphaproteobacteria bacterium | reverse complement strand
GTCCTGGAAGGCGTCATAGGTTGCGCCGCCGATTACCAGCCACCAGATCGAGGCGACGAACCAGAGCGATAGCGGCACCAGTAACAGCGCCGTCAGACGTTGCCACCACCAATGATTGCTGCCCTCCTTGGCGGAGCCCAAATAACGAACGCGGGCCAGCGGGGTCTGAATGCTCATCTTGGTTCCCTCACTGCGTAAAGTAGAAAGCGAGGCCGATGCCCCAGGAAAGCCCGGTGAGGCCGAGCGAGGCCAGCACCATCAGGGCGCCGGAGGCATAAGTGGCGCGCAGGCTGAAGCCGAGGCCGATGTCCCAGAACAGATGACGGATGCCATTACACAGATGATAGAACAGGCAGTAGGACCAGGCCGCGAGCAGGGCATAGCCCAACCACGACGTCAGGAACCATTGCGACCAGGCATAATATTCCGGTCCGGCGGCCGCGGTCAGCAGCCAGCAACACAACATCGCCGCGCCGCTGACGAGAAATATCCCGGTCAGGCGGTGGAATATGGACAGAACGGATGTGAGCTGGGGCCGGTAAATCTGTAGATGGGGCGATAGCGGGCGATCCCTAAGCGCCATAAATCCTCTCTCTTCGCGCGCCAAACAGGCGGCATGCCGATTCCTTACGCAGAATGAAGGATTTAAGCCCTATCATGGCGGCCCGTCAACAACCGCACCTGCATATCAGCTATCCGGCTTCGAGCGGGCAGAAATCGCCTCCGCAAGAGCCAGCAGGCGCTTGGCCTCGACCACATGCAGCGCCTCGATCAGTTTGCCGTCGAGCAACACCACGCCGGCGCCCGCTGCTTCGGCATCGCCGTGCGCCTGGATGATGCGCTGGGCGAAATCGAGCTCTTCTGGCTGGGGCGCAAATATCTCATTGGCCATGGCCAGAGTCTTGGGATGAATCAGCGTCTTGCCGTCGAAACCGAGATCGCGGCCCTGGCTACAGGCGGCGGCGAAGCCGGCATCGTCGGAGAGGTCCATATGCACGCCGTCGAGCGCCGCCAGGCCGTGCGCGCGCGCCGCCAGCAGGCAGAGGCCGAGGCTCGGCAGCATGGCGAGGCGATCCGGTGTGGTGCGGGCACGGAGATCCTTGGCAAGGTCGGTGGTGCCCATCACCAAAGCCGCGAGGCGCGGCGAGGCGGCGGCGATATCATCGGCGTGCAACATCGCCGCCGGCGTTTCCATCATGCACCAGATGGCGAGCGTATCGGCGCCCTCCGCCGCGTCCAACCGGGCGATGACGGCATGCACCATCGCGCTGTCGGCCACTTTGGGCAGCAAGATTCCATCGGCGCCGGATTGTGCCAGGGCGGCGATATCAGCTTCGCCCCATGCCGTCTCCAGGCCGTTGATGCGGACAATCAACTCGCGGCGGCCATAGCCGCCCTCGGAGAGTGCCTGAACGGTTTGCCCGCGCGCCTTTTCCTTGGCGTCCGGCGCGACCGAATCTTCGAGATCGATAAGCAGAATATCGGCGTCCAGGCCGCGCGCTTTTTCGAGCGCCCGGGCATTGGCACCGGGCACATAGAGCGCGCTGCGGCGCGGCCGGATGGTGGCGCTCACGACGCGACTGTTTCTTCGAGCGCGGTGGCAACGCGCTCGAATACGCCCGGCCAGTCGCCGAATTTTGTTTGGCGAAAGAGGCGGAGCGAGGGGTACCAAGGGCTGTCCTCGCGATCCATCAGCCAGCGCCAATCAGGTGTGTAGGGCAGCACCACCCAGCACGGCTTGCCGAGCGCACCGGCGAGGTGGCAGACCGATGTATCGACGCAGATCACCAAATCGAGGCGCGAGACCAGCGCTGCCGTATCGGCGAAATCTTGCAGAAGAGGGGCGTGGTCGCGAATGAGGCCGGCGCTCCCCATGGCCGCGATATCCTCGGCGCGCGGGCCGACTTGCAGGCTATGAAAGGTGGCACCGGCAACGCCGAACAGATCGATAAACGGCGCCAGGCCGGCGCTTCGGTTGCGGTCGTTGCGGTGGCTCGGCTTGCCCGCCCAGGCGATGCCGATATTCAGACGCTCCGGATCGAGGAGGCCATCGAATTTGGCGACGCGCGTCGGCTCGGCGGCGAGGTAGGCATCGGCAGCCGGTATGGTTTCCAGCACGGTTTCAAAAATACGCGGCAAGCTCAGCAGCGGTGCATGCAGATCGAATTTCGGCAGCGCATCTTCGCGCGCGATAACGCGCCCAACTCCGGCCAAATTCTCAAACAGCGGTGCCAGGGGCCTTTGGCACTCGAGCATGATCTCTCCACCACGCTCAGCCACCAAGGGTGCGTAACGGGCAAACTGAATGCTGTCGCCCATGCCCTGCTCGGCATGCAGCAAAATGGTGCGGCCATCGAGCGCGCCGCCGTTCCAGGCCGGCTTGTCGAATTTGCGCGGTGAATTTTCCGGCAGGCGCCAGCGCCACTCATATTCGTCGAAGCCTTCTTTTAAATTGCCCATCATCAGCAGCGCGAGCGCGAGGTCCCAATGGGCGTCGACATAATCCGCCTTGCGTCGCACAGCTTCTCTCAGGCAAGCAATGCCTTCTTCAAACAAGCCCTGGTCCTTGAGCACTAGGCCGAGATTGTAGCGTGCTTCAAGATAGTTTTCGTCAAGCGCCAGCGCCTGTCGGTGGCTGGCTTCGGCCGCGCTGTGACGGCCAAGTGCGCGCAATGCGTTGCCGAGATTGGAATGGCTGCCGGCATCATCCGATTTGATCGCGATGGCGCGCCGGTAGCTCGCGACGGCGGCGTGAAAGGCACCCTGGGCGCGTAGCGCCACGCCCATATTGTTATAGGTTTGCGACGACTGGGGATTGCGTTCGACAGCTTCGGCATAGCCGCCAAGCGCTTCATCGAGGCGGCCGGCACGATGGGCGGCGACCGCCTTATCAAATATTTTCTGTGCGCGCTTGGCGCGTTTTCCGGCGCTCTGCGTCATATGGACAGGGGCAAAAGCCCTTTTTGTTAGCGGGAATTCATGTGGTTGTGCGCGAGCTCTTCGGCAATTTGTACCGCATTCAATGCCGCGCCCTTGCGTAAGTTATCCGAGACCACCCACATATTGAGGCCGTTCTGTACGCTCGTATCCTGGCGGATACGCGAGACGAACGTGGCGTCTTCGCCGGCGCATTCGACCGGCGTTACATAGCCGCCGTCATGGCGTTCGTCGAGCACCACCACGCCCGGCGCCGCGGCCAATGCCTCGCGCGCTTCGTCTTCATTGAGGCGGTCGTGGAACTCGATGTTGAGCGCCTCGGCATGGCCGATAAATGTCGGTACGCGCACGCAGGTTGCGCTTAGCGCGATGTCGGCATCGAGAATCTTCTGCGTCTCGCGCAGCAACTTGGTCTCTTCCTTGGTCGAGCCGTCCGGCATGAAGACATCGATGTGCGGGATCACGTTAAACGCGATGGTCTTGGGGAACAGCTCCGGGGTCTTGCGGTCGTTCATAAAGATCGCCCGCGTGTGATCGAACAATTCGTCCATCGCCGCCTTGCCCGAGCCCGAGACCGACTGATAGGTGGCAACGACGATGCGCTTGATCGGCACCAAGTCGTGCAGGGGCTTCAGCGCCATCACCATCTGAATGGTCGAGCAGTTGGGATTGGCGATGATATTGCGCTGGCGGAAATCGCCAATCGTATGGCCGTTGACTTCGGGCACGACCAGCGGCACGTCCTCGTCCATACGGAATTCGGAAGTGTTGTCGATCACCACGCAGCCGGCATCGGCGGCGCGCGGCGCATGCACGCGCGAGACCGAGGCGCCGGGCGAAAACAGGCCGAAATCAATGCCGCTAAAATCGAATCCCTCTAACGTCTGGACTTCCAGAATTTTGTCTTCGCCGAAGGATATTTCCTTACCCACCGAGGCGCGCGAGGCCAGCGCAATCACCTCGTCGGCGGGGAAGTCGCGTTCCGACAATGTTTTGAGGATTTCCCGGCCGACACTGCCCGTGGCGCCGACAACCGCTACTCGATAACCCATTAAGTCTGTCCTATCTCAAACGTTGAGTTTGCCCATCTCGCGCAGGATGGCATCGCCCATCACATCGGTCGACACCTTGGCGGTCTTGGCCTGCATGATATCGGCCGTGCGCAGTCCGCCACCAAGAACATTCTTGATCGCCTGCTCGACCAAATTCGCGTCATCGTCCATGCCGAAGGAATAGCGCAGCATCATGGCGTAGCTCAACATCATCGCCACTGGATTGGCCTGACGTTTGCCGGCGATATCGGGCGCTGAGCCGTGCACTGGCTCGTAGAGCGCTTTACGCTGGCCGCTTTCGTCGGGCAGGCCGAGCGAGGCCGAGGGCAGCATGCCGAGCGATCCTGTCAGCATGGCGGCGCAATCCGAGAGGATATCGCCGAACAGGTTGCTGGTGACGATGACGTCGAACTGCTTGGGATTGCGCACCAATTGCATGGCGCAATTGTCGGCATACATATGATGCAATTCCACATCGGGAAATTCGGCCTGATGCAGTGCCGTCACAACCTCGCGCCAAAATACGCCCGATTCCATGACATTGGCTTTTTCCACCGAGTGCAGTTTGTTGGAGCGTTTGCGCGCCAGTTCAAAGCCAACCCGCGCCACGCGCTGGATTTCCGGCTCGGTGTAGACATCGGTGTCGAAGCCGCGCCGCGTGCCGTCGGGCAAGGTATCGGTGCCGCGCGGCTCGCCGAAGTAAATGCCGGAGGTGAGCTCGCGGACGATCATTAGGTCGAGACCTGTGACTACTTCGGCTTTCAGGGTTGAGGCATCGGCGAGCGCGTCGAACACGGTCGCCGGGCGGAGATTGGCAAACAGGTCCATCTCCTTGCGGAGACGCAGCAGGCCAGCCTCGGGCCGTTGTTCGCGCTCGACATCATCCCATTTCGGCCCGCCGACGGAGCCGAACAGAACCGCGTCCGCGGCCTGGGCATCGGCCATGGTTTCGTCGGTGAGCGAGGTACCGTGCGCGTCATAGGCGGCGCCGCCGCAGAGACCGTCCTGGACCTCGAAGGTGGTGCCGCGATAATCGCCCATCCAGTCGATCATGCGCTTCACTTCATGCATCACTTCGGGGCCGATGCCGTCGCCGGGCAGCATCAGGATTTTTCTATTCGTTGCCATTTGTACGTCCGATTATTGTGTGGTTGCGGTTAGCGGTAGAGCCAGGGCAGCTCCGCTTTTTGTTTCGCTTCAAAGGCGCTGATCGCTGCGTCCTTTTGTAGGGTAATTTCGATATCGTCGAGGCCGTTCTGAAGGCGGTGCTTGCGGAAAGATTCAATCTCGAAGGGCACAATGGTGCCATCCGCGAGCGTGATGCTTTGTGCTTCTAGGTCGATACTCATTTCGCAGGATTGCGGATTGTCCGCCAGCGCCATCAGCTCATTGACCTTGGCTTCTTCCACGACGATCAAGAGGACGCCATTCTTCACACAATTGTTGAAGAAAATATCAGCAAACCCCGGCGCGATGACGCAGCGGATGCCGAAATCCTCGAGCGACCACGGCGCATGTTCGCGGCTCGAACCGCAGCCGAAATTGTCGCCCGCGAGGAGGATCTTGGCGCTCCGATAGGGTTCGCGGTTGAGCACAAATTCAGGCTTTTCCTGGTCCGCCATGTCATAGCGGAAATCATGGAACAGGCCTTTGCCGAGACCGGCCCGGCTGATCGCGCTTAAATATTGCTTCGGGATAATCTGATCGGTATCGACATTGATCATCGGTAGCGGCGCGGCCGGCCCGGAGAGGGTGGAAAACGTTTTCATCTCTATTGCCTTTCCTGGGACGCCAACGACCGGACGTCGACGAAGTGCCCTTCTATTGCCGCGGCCGCTGCCATCGCCGGGCTAACCAGATGGGTGCGGCCGTCGCGCCCCTGGCGGCCCTTGAAGTTGCGATTGGAGGTCGAGGCGCAGCGCTCGCCCGGCTTCAGCATATCGCCGTTCATGGCGATGCACATGGAGCAGCCCGGCTCGCGCCATTCGAAGCCCGCGTCGAGCAGAATTTTATCGAGACCCTCGGCTTCCGCCTGGGCTTTCACCAGGCCGGAGCCCGGCACCACCATAGCGCTCACGCCGGCGGCGAGTTTGCGACCTTTGGCGACCTGGGCAGCGGCGCGCACATCTTCGATGCGGCCATTGGTGCACGAGCCGATAAAGGCGCGGTCGATCCTGATGTCCTCGATCGCCTGATTGGCGCTGAGATCCATGTAGTCGAGCGCCTGCTGAATGGCGTCGCGCTGCTTTTCGTTCTTTGCCGCCGCGGGATCGGGCACGCGGCCGTCGATCGGCACCACATCTTCGGGGCTGGTGCCCCAGGTCACTTGCGGTGCGATGCTATTGGCGTCGAGCGAAACTTCCTTGTCGTAGGCCGCGCCCGGGTCGGAGGGGAGCGAGCGCCAATAGGCGAGCGCCGCGTCCCAATGCGCTTCTCCTGGCGCCATTGGCCGGCCTTTAACATATTCAAAGGTGGTCTCGTCGGGCGCGATCAGGCCGGCGCGGGCGCCGCCCTCGATGGTCATATTGCACACCGTCATGCGCCCTTCCATGGAGAGCGCGCGAATGGCCGAGCCGACATATTCAATCACATGGCCGGTGCCGCCGGCGGTGCCGATGATGCCGATGATGGCGAGGATCATGTCCTTGGCCGTCACGCCGAGCGGCAATTCGCCGTCGATCGCAATACGCATGTTTTTCGGCCGCTTTTGCACCATGGTCTGGGTCGAGAGCACATGTTCGACTTCGCTCGAGCCGATGCCGAAGGCGAGACAGCCGAAGGCGCCGTGCGTTGCGGTATGGCTGTCGCCGCACACCAGCGTGATGCCGGGCTGTGTCGCGCCTTGCTCCGGGCCGATGATATGAACGATACCCTGGCGCTCATCGAGCAACGGAATGAGCGGTACATCAAATTCGGCGCAGTTCTTCAAGAGGGTTTCAAACTGCACCCGCGCCTGCTCATCCTTGATGCCGTCCGCCTGGCCGATTGTCGGAATGACATGATCGGGCACGGCGAGCACGGCGTCCGGTCGGCGCACACGGCGTCCGGAATTGCGCATGCTCTCGAAGCCGGGCCAGCTCGTGACCTCGTGGGTCAAATGCATGTCGATATAAAGG
>JAPYQV010000137.1 GCA_029937205.1 Alphaproteobacteria bacterium | reverse complement strand
AGTATTGTTTGCGCGTCGCTCGGCGAATGTCCTTGATCGCTTGGGACGCACCCGTCTGTCGTGTCTGCGATTTCTGTCTCATCTTCGTTCCCTTCGGTCACTACGATGAGCCAGAAATCCTCCCTTATGCAATCCGGCTAATTTGTTCCATAGGCGCTGACGTCAGACAATTGGTAGTGCTTGCCGTCAAAGTTCGTCACGTCCTCGGTCCACAGCGCGCGCAGCGCCTGAATGCCCTCCTTCAGCCGCGACGCACGCTCCGTCAAGGGTATGCCGAAGCCGGCAAACTCCTCTTCGCGGTAGCCATAACCGACACCGAGGATGAAGCGGCCGTTCGAAACGATATCCACCATGGCCGCGTGCTCCGCCACATGGAGCGGATCGTAAAGCGGCAGCAGCAGCACGCCGGTGTCGATGCGAATGCGCGAGGTCTCCGCCGCCAAGCCGGCGCAGACCACCAAGGGCGCCGGAAAGAAACCCGTATCGACGAGATGATGTTCACAAATCAACGCCGCATCGAAGCCCAGTGATTCCGCCAATTGAACCTGCTCGACGGTCTCGCGGTAAGTGCGCACCGGATCGTTATATTCAAAGCCGTGCATCGAATAGACGAGACTGGATTTCATGGCGTCACCCTTTCCATTCGCTGCTCAATGGCGCCGAAGATGCTGTGGCCTTCGCCGTCCACCATGTCGATATGGATGACATCGCCGAAATGCATCAGCGAGGTGCGGCGCTCGAGCTTGTCGACTTTTTCGATCATGCGGCGCTCCAAGAGGCAGGACGAGCCGCGCGCGCGGTCGCTGTTGGAGACGGTGCCGGAACCGAGGATGGTGCCGGCGCCGAGCGGGCGCGTCCTGGCGGCGTGGGCGAGCAATTCGGGATAGCCGAAATGCATCTCAACGCCGCAATCCGGGTCGCCGATTAAATCGCCGTTCAAGGTACTGACAATTCGCCCGTGCAGGCGCGCGCCATCCCAGGCCGCACCGAGCTCGTCCGGTGTCACGGCAACAGCGGAAAAGGCGCTGGGCGGCTTGCCGTGAATGAAACCAAAGCCTTTTTCCAATTCCGCCGGCACCAGTCGCCGCGCCGAGACATCATTGACCAGCATGATCAGGAGAACGGCCTCGGCCGCTTTCTCGGGTCCCGCGCCCATGGCCAAGTTACCCGTGATCACCGCCGATTCCGCTTCGAAATCGATGCCCCAAGATTCGTCCGCCGCATAAATTGCGTCGCGCGGGCCGCCGAGCGGCTCGGACGCGCCCTGATACATCAGCGGATCGGTTTCCAGCGTATCGGGCAGGCTGTCGCCGCGGGCGCGGCGCGCCAGCTCGATATGGTTGAGATAGCCGCTGGCATCGAGGAACTGGGCAGCACGCGGCAGCGGCGCGGTGAGCGCGGCAAAATCGAGCGCGAATGGGTTTGCCGCCTGCCCCGCTTCCAACTCTTCAGCCAATACCTTGAGCCCACCCGCGACCGCGGGCCAATCGTCGAGCGCGGCGCGCATGGTGGGCGCGTGGAGCGCCGCCGGGACCGCCCGGGTAAGCGCGCGGTTGACGATGATCAGGCTGCCATCGGGGCCGCCTTCCTTGAGCGAGGCAAGCTTCATGTTGCGCTGTCCTTGTCCAAATATCCCTGCCAGGAATTGACGTAATCGGTCCACTCCACGTCGTCCGGCAAGGCCGCCACATCGAGCGCATCGCGCGTATCCATCATCACGGCAATACCGTCATGGGCGCCGTCCACATTGCCCGGGTCCGCCGCCAGCGCCTTGGGATGGGGGCCGTGCGGCAGGCCGGCGGGATGCAGCGTAAGCCAGCCGGGGCCAATATTGTCGCGACCGAAATAATTGCCGCCATGATAAAACAGCACCTCGTCATAATCGTCATTGTTGTGAAAGAACGGCGCGCGCAGGGCGCCTGGGTCGCTTTCCATCGGCTTGGGCACAAAGGTGCAGATGACGAAACGTCCGGCGATAAAGGTGGTGTGGGCCGACGGCGGCAGATGGTAGCGCGGGCTCATCAGCGGGCGGATATCGCGCCAATTGAGGCGCACCGGCATGAGATCGCCGTGCCAACCGACCGCGTCGAGCGGATTGAAGCCATAGCGCACCCTGCTGATCTCGCCGTGGCGCTTGACCTCAACGCGCCACTCGCCGTCGCCCTGCTGGGCGTGGAAGGCATCGTCGATGGCGGGAATATCGAGCACCGCCGGATCGAACTGGGCGTGCGCACCGACAAGGCCGCGCTCGGGCAATTCATAGGCACTGCCGAGCGCCTCTATGATCAGCGCACTCAGCCGGCCCTCGGCTTCGATACGCCACATGGTGCCGCGCGGCAGAACGACATAATCGCCGTCGCGTATGCTGAGATGGCCGTAATCGCAGAATAATTCCCCCGCCCCTTGATGCACAAAGAGCAGCACATCGCCGTCACCGCTGCGCGCCAGGTCGGGCATGGCACCGTCGAGATGCCAGAGCGAGAAATTGACATGGGCGTTGCCGAAGATGCGTTGCGCCGCCCACGGGCTGGCGCTCGGCTCAGCAATCTTGTTGGCATCGAAGGCGCGCGGGCGGAGCGGGCCGTCGATGGCGCTCCAGGCAGTTGGCGGATGGGCGTGATACATTTGGCTGGCCGGGCCGTAGAAGCCCTCGCGGCCCAACTCGCGCTCATAAGTGCCGGCCGGCAGATCGGCATGGGCCTGGCGCGAGGCACGGCCTTCCACATGGCTCGGTGCGATGGTTTTGCCTTTGCTCACAACACCCCCCGCTCTATCTGATCGCGCTCGATGGATTCGAACAGTGCCTTGAAATTGCCCTCGCCGAAACCTTCATTGCCCTTGCGCTGAATGATTTCGAAGAAGATCGGCCCGATCACGGGTTCGGTGAAGATTTGCAGCAACAGGCCCTGGCCCTCCTCGGGCGCGCCGTCGATCAAAATGCGCAGCGCATTCAGGCTCGCCAAATCCTCGCCATGCCCCGGCAAGCGCGCTTCGATCATGTCATAGTAGCTCTCGGGCACATTCATGAATTGCACGCCTGTTTCCTGTAAGGCGCGCACCGCGGCACGGATATCCTCGGCGCCGAGGGCAATATGCTGGATGCCCTCGCCGTGATAGGCGTCGAGAAATTCCTCGATCTGCGATTTGTCATCCGCCGATTCATTGATCGGAATGCGGATCTTGCCGCACGGGCTGGTCATGGCGCGGCTTTTGAGGCCGGTCACCTTGCCTTCGATATCGAAATAACGCACCTCGCGAAAATTAAACAGGCGCTCGTAGAAGGCCGACCAATCATCCATGCGCCCGCGCATCACATTATGGGTTAGATGATCGATATAGGTGAGGCCGGAGCCCGGCGGCGCGGCGGCGCTCTCTTCCGCATCCAAAGGCGCGAAATCGACATCGTAAATGGTATTTTTACCGTAGCGGTCGACCAAATAGATCAGGCTGCCGCCGATGCCGCGAATCGCCGGGATGTTGAGCTCCATCGGCCCAACCGGCCCGGCGTGGGGTTTGGCGCCATGCTCGATCGCGTAATCATAGGCCGCGCCGGCATCGCGCACGCGAAACGCCATCGCACAGGCAGATGGCCCGTGCACCCGGGCGAAAGCCTGGGCAAAACTGTCCGGCTCGCCATTAACGATGAAGTTTATTTCGTTCTGGCGCCACAGGGTAACGTCCTTGGAGCGGTGTCGGGCAACGGCGCGGAAGCCCAATTGCCTAAACAACGCGCCCAGCGCGGGGACATCCGGCGCGGTATATTCGATGAACTCGAAACCGTCCGTACCCAACGGATTGTGCCAAAGATCAGCCATGAGAATTAACCAATTTACCCGAATGTGACCGTCATCACTTGCAGATGAGGTGCGAACGTCGAATATCAAGCAAGCACTGCATACATCATGAGAGAGAATAAGGCCGAATGTCTATCAAAGTCATGAATCCCCTGCCTGCGGAGAGTGCGGGCGAGACAACAGATTTTGCCGCCGCCGATCTGATCGCCGATCGGCTGGCAACGCTTTCCAGCCTGGTGAGCCGGGGCCTGGCGCGGCTTTATTCCGTGCGTTTCGGCCTGGCGATTTCCGATTGGCGGGTACTCGCGGTGATCTCACGCTATCCGGGAGCGTCCAGCAATGCGGTTTGCGAACTTGCCGCCATGGACAAGGTGCGCGTCAGCCGCGCCGTTTCCCGCCTGCTTGAAACAGGGCGTATTCACCGCCGCCTCGATAAGCAAGACCGGCGCCGCGGCAAGCTCTACCTGACCGATGAAGGCCGTGATATCCACGCCCAAGTGGTGCCGGTGGCGCGCGCCTATGAGGCTAAACTGATGGCTGGCCTGACGGACGAAGAAGCGCGCCTGCTCGAACGCCTGCTCGCTTCCCTGGAAAGCTCGGCCCAGGGCATCGCCCGCGAAGGCTTCGGCATGGCGGTCGGCCTCAATCCAAAAAATCACGGCAAATCGCGCTGAACCACAGCGCCAAATACTGCGCCAAATAGCGTAATCTATGGGGCATGCGCCCCTTTTACACCGCAACTGCCACACTACCGTCCGCTGCTGCGTTATGGGGCGCCTTGGCCCTTGCGCCCGCACTGGAATCCGCAATGGCATCAGCGGCGGAGTTATTGCCGCCCAAGCAAGCCGCACTTTGTAGTCACCTGCAACACCAGATGCAAAGTCTGGACGAAGCGCTCGGCGCCTACGAAGAGCGCGCGGCCGATGCGCGCCGCCTGATCGAAACCAAGAGCGAGTTGCTGCACGGCATGAAGGAAGCGCTTGATCAAAGCGACCCGATGAGCGTCAACGCCTATAACGCGAAAGTCGATCAGTACGCCCGAACCATCAAGCGCTACAACAGCGAATTGCTGCCCGAATTGGAACGCCGGCGCAGTGCTTTCAACGCCAAAGCCCGGCAATACAACAAAGATTATGCCGGCCGGGAAGTGCGTTAAAGGCGCTCAGCGCGTCAACACCATGCGGCCGAAGAAATTGCGGCTTTCCATGACCTCGTGCGCGGCGGCGGCTTCGTCGAGACCGAAGGTTTTGTGGATCACCGGCTTGAGCTTACCCGCGGCCATGAGTTCGAGAACGCGCTCAACCTGCGCCTTGGTCGAGCGGCCGCAGCCATGGACGGTGATATGCTTGCGGAAGAATTCGACGAAATCGAGTTTGACCTGCTCGCCGCCGTGAGCGCCGATCGACGCCAGGCGCGCGCCCGATGCCAGGGCATCAATCGATTGAATTAGAATTTCGCCGCCGATCATCTCCAGACAGGCGTCGACACCGCGCCCGCCCGTTAGGGCACGCGCCGCGTCACCGATATTCTCCTTCGTGTAGTTGATAACCTCGTCCGCACCGAGCTCGCGGGCGCGCTCCAACTTGCCGTCATCGCCGGCCGCCGCGATCACCCGCGCACCCGCCAATTTGGCGATTTGCACGCCGGCCGAGCCGACGCCGCCGCCCGCCGCCGTCACCAGAACCGTCTCCCCAAGGCGTATTTTCGCCACTTCCACCAAGGCCTCCCAGGCGGTGGCGAAAGGCACCTGGCCGGCGACGGCATCCTCCCAGGACAATCCGTCCGGAACGCGCACGACATGATTCTGGCCGCATTTGAGATATTCCGCATAGCCGCCCCAGACCGTGACGCCGAGCACATCGGCATGGCCGCAGAGATTTTCCTTGCCGTCGATGCAATCGCTGCACACGCCGCAGGTCAGCATGAAGTGCGGCGCGACGCGGTCGCCGGGTCGGAACTGACTGACGCCTTCGCCGACATGAACCACTTCGCCCACCGCGTCCACGCCCATCACATGCGGCATCGAGCTGGCAACGCCGAACAGGCCCTTGCGCAAATCCGTATCGCAATGATTGACCGCGTTGGCATGCACTTTGATCAGCAACTCGCCGGTGCCCGGCACGGGCGTCTGCACATCTTCGTATTTGATGGTGTCAAAGCCCTCGCCATAGTCATGGATCACCGCCGCTTTCATATTGTTCTCCCTAAATTTATTTTTGCCGTGCCGCCGCGCCAATGGCGGCGCGGTGCAAGGTGCCGTGGCGCCGCGCGAGAATATCCAAATCGTCCGCGTAGCCGCCGCCGACCACACCGGCGAGCGGCACGCCCGCCGCGAGACAGCATTCTATAACGTGATCGTCGCGCGCGCGAAGCCCCGCATCGCTCAATGCCAGTTTGCCGAGCTTGTCGTCCACGTGCGGATCAACGCCGGCATTGTAGAACACAATATCCGGCTTGAGCTCATTTATGAGCGGCGCCACGTGGCTCCGCACCACCGACAGGTAAACCTCATCACCGGTTCCCGCCGGCACGCCGATATCCAAATCACTGACCTCTTTGGTCGGCGGATAGTTCGCCTCGCAGTGGAGGGAAAACGTGAAAAACGCCGGCTCATCCTTAAAAAATGCTGCCGTGCCGTCGCCCTGATGAACATCGAAATCAATCACCAACGCCGTTCGAATTGTAGATTCTTCGGCCAGAACACGAATGGTCACTGCCACATCGTTAAACAGGCAAAAGCCCGCACCGTGGCCAGGAAAAGCATGGTGGCTGCCGCCGGCAATGTTGCAGGCCAATCCCGCCTCCAAGGCGAGGCGCGCCGTCAGAAGCGTGCCGCCGACAGCGGCGCAGCCGCGCCGCACCAACGCTTTCGAGAGCGGCAACCCGAGGCGCCGCTCGGCCTTCTTATCAAGCGTCAAATTGAAGATCGATGCCACATAATCCGGCGTATGGGCGCGGCATAGCTCGGCTTCGGTAACCGGCACCGGTGTACGCCAGGCGCCCGGCGCAATAACGCCGTCCGCCAGCAGCACCTCCCGGATACGCCCAAATTTCCCGATCGGAAAGCGGTGGCCCGGCGGCAACGGCACCGTATAGTCGGGGTGAAAGATGATGGCGGGGGTGTCGTGCATAACCGTTGAAATTCGGGTGGGGCGCACCACCTCAGAGCAGTTTCAGCACGTTTTCGGGCGGTCTGCCGAGCACGGCTGTGGTGCCGCTGACCACAATCGGCCGCTCGATCAGAATCGGATCAGCCCGCATGGCCTCGATCAGGGCCTCGGTCGAAAGGTTTTCCTCGCCCAGCCCAGCTGCCGCATAGGGCGCCTC
>JAPYQV010000136.1 GCA_029937205.1 Alphaproteobacteria bacterium | reverse complement strand
AGATTGCGTCGACCAGGTGCGGGCACTTCTTGAGGCGGATTATGACTGCCTCGTCTTTCACGCCACCGGCACCGGCGGACAATCGATGGAAAAGCTCGCTGCCTCGGGCTTTGTAAAGGGCTGTATCGACGCCACCACGACGGAAGTCTGCGACCATTTGATGGGTGGCGTGTTCAGCGCCGGCGAGACGCGCTTCGACGCCCTGGCGGCGGCGGGCTTGCCTTATGTCGGCTCATGCGGTGCGCTCGATATAGTCAATTTCGGTGCCCGCGAGACGATTCCTGAGAAATACCGTGAGCGAAATATCTACATCCATAATCCGCAAGTCAGCCTGATGCGCACCACAGCGGAAGAAAACCGCGCCATCGGCGAGTGGATCGGCGCCAAGCTCAACAAATTTATCGGGCCGGTGCGCTTTCTCATGCCCGAGAAAGGTGTCTCCCTGATTGATGCGCCGGACATGCCGTTCTTTGATCCGGAAGCCGACGCAGCGCTGTTCGAGGCGCTGGAAGAAACTTTTATCGAAAGCGAGACGCGCAAGCTGGTGCGTTGCCCGCATCATGTGAACGATGCGGAATTCGCCGCCGCCCTGGTGGCCGCCTGGCGCGAAATCGCGGCATAGTAAAAAGCGCGAAATCGCGGCCTGGAAAAAGCACGATCTAGAAAAAGAAGGAAACAAAATGCCCAAATTCGAACGCAAAGCGCTGTTGGAGAAATTCTACGCCATGGTCTCGGCGCGCGAGCCTATTGTCGGCGGCGGCGCCGGTACCGGGCTGTCGGCCAAATGCGAAGAGGCCGGCGGCATCGACATCATCGCCATCTATAATTCCGGGCGCTACCGTATGGCCGGGCGCGGCTCGCTGGCCGGACTTCTCGCCTATGGCAATGCCAATGAGATCGTCAAGGAAATGGCCGCCGAAGTGTTGCCTGTGGTCACCCACACACCGGTCATCGCCGGCGTGAACGGTACCGATCCCTTTTTGATTATGGAGAATTTCCTCGCCGAATTGAAAGCGATGGGCTTTGCCGGAGTGCAGAATTTTCCCACCGTCGGCCTGATTGACGGCGTGTTCCGCGCCAATCTAGAAGAGACCGGCATGGGATACGATTTAGAAGTAGAGATGATCCGCACCGCCAATCGGCTCGACATGCTAACCACGCCCTATGTGTTCAGCGCCGAGAACGCGCGCGCCATGGCGGCCGCCGGAGCGGACTTGATCGTCTGCCATATGGGCCTGACCACCAGCGGCGCCATCGGCGCGCAAACCGCCAAATCCCTCGAAGATTGCGTGGCGTTGATCGATGACTGGGCCGAGGCGGCGCTCGCGGAGCGGGATGACGTCATCATCCTCTGCCACGGCGGCCCGATCGCCGCACCCGAAGACGCCGCGTTTGTTTTACAGAACTGTAAGCGTGTAAATGGTTTTTACGGCGCCAGCAGCATGGAGCGCCTGCCGACCGAAATTGCCCTCACCGAACAAACCCGAAAATTCAAGGCGCTGACGTTCTAGACCGAATTTAGACCGGTGCTTCATCAAACGTGAGGGCTTCGCGCAGGGCCTTGATGCGCACCGGCTTGAACAATTTGGTCACGGACTTTATACCGCCGGCGCTGCCCAGCGAGGCGACCAAATCCGCGTAAAGCGGCGCGAAGCCGGTGACCACGACAACATGTCCGTCGAATTTTTTCTCGGCCAGCCAGCCGGCAAGTTCAACACCGTCCATGCCCGGCATGATCACATCCATCACCACCACCGAAGGAATTTCCGTCCCGTAGGCCTTGGTGAACTCGCGCCCACTCACGGTTACGCGCGTGTCATAGCCGAGGCCATCCGCGACTTCGGCAACGAATGTGCCAAAGCCTTCTTCATCGTCGACCACCAATAATGTTTTTTCGCTCATTCCTTGCCCCCGCGGCGCAAGACTACCGTGCCGCCGCCTCAAGCGAAATACAAAAGCGGCGCTCTCGCAGTCCCGTGAACGATCAGCGAAAATGACTAGAGGTGCACACACGCCCCCTCAAGAGCATTACCGAAATGCTCAGGGATCGTCGGGATCTTCATCCGTGTAGGGGTCGTCGGGATCGGCCTCTATGGCGCCCTGAACGGCGCCGTGGCTGATGCATCGGCCGGAATTTCCGAAACGCCGGTGCTGCGTATCGAAACCGGTATGCACACCGCCAAGATCGGCCGCATTACCGTGCATGCCGGTCGCAATATCCTGGCATCGGCTTCCTACGACAAGACCATACGGTTGTGGTCGCTCGACAATGGCACGCTAATCCGCACCTTGCGCGTCCCGATCGGCGCCGAGCGCGAAGGTGCGCTCTACGGCGTCGCCATCTCGCCTGATGGCCGCACGGTCGCCACCGCTGGCTGGACCGGCTAATGGGACAACCCCAATTGGAGCCTCTACCTGTTCGATATGGATAGCGGCGATATGATCCGCCGGGTCGCCGACCTGCCGCACCGTGGCCTGCATCTGACCTTCTCGCCTGACGGTCAACACCTCGTCGTCACCCTCAAGAGCAGCCACGGTTTTCGAGTCTATAAGGTAAGCGACTTCTCAATTATTGCCGACCGGCCGGTGCGCCACCCCGGCGGCCTGCCGAACGGCAGTGAGAACGATCTCGACGACCCGAACTGCGAGAACGCCGATCAACCCTATCTCGATGCGGACAATCCCGAGGGAGTCACCGACCCGAGTTCCGGTTGGGCCGAATTCGACGCTGAGGGCCGCCTTGTCACCGTTTCGCTCGACGCTTCCATCCGCCTCTTCGATGCGGATTTCAACCTGCTCCGGGCGCGCCGCACACCAGGCGGCGAATGGCCGCCATCGGCCAGCTTCTCACCCGATGGCGAATATATCGCGGTCGGCTATTCCGAACGCCCGCGCGTGGACGTGCTCCTGGCGCGAGATCTCTCACGGCAATATTGCCCCGACATGACGGGCGTGGACAACGGCGATATGTGGCGCACCGCGTGGTCGAGCGACGGCACATATCTCTATCCGGCGGCGAATTCGAGCGGGGTGGCGAACACCCGGTGCGGCGCTGGGCCGATGGCGGGCGCGGACAGGTGCTTGATGTCAGCGCAGCCTCGGCCAACGGCGTCACCTACCTCACAACCCGCGCCGCAGGCGGCATCTATTTCGCCAGTTCCGAACCGGCGCTCGGCGCCATCGACGAAAACCACAACAAATTGTTTGAGTGGCGCTCACATGCGGCTGATTTTCGCAACCTCGGGCGCGACTTCAAACTCTCCGCCGACGGATCCGAGATCTATTTCAGCTTTGGCGCCAACGCGGAAACAACGGCCTTGTTCGCGTTGGACACACGCGCCCTGACCCTTAGTCCACCGCCGTCCAGCGGCGACGGTTTCACCTCAACGCTATTGAAATCGCCGGCGCTCTCTGTCGCGGATTGGCAAGGCAGCTACGCGCCGACGCTGAACGGCGCGGCGCTCACTCTCCAGCCCTATGAGCGCACCGAAAGTTACGCAATTGTGCCGGATGAGAGCGGTATCCTGCTCGGCACGCGCTGGCGCGTTATTCGCTTTGGCGCGGATGGCCGGGTGCGATGGAGCTTCCAGGCGCCGGGCGAAACCTGGGCGCTCAACATCACGCCGGACAGCCGCCTCGCGGTCGGCGCCTTCGGCGATGGCTCGATCCGCTGGTATCGCATGGCGGACGGCGCGGAATTGCTCGCCCTCTTTGCCGACAAAGACGGTACACGCTGGGTCGCCTGGACGCCCTCGGGCCATTATTTGGCTTCTCCGGGCGGTGATTCTCTGGTCGGCTGGCACGTCAATCGCGGCCCCGACAAGGCCGCTGATTTCTATAGCGTGAACCGTTTCCGTGACACCTTCTACCGGCCGAAACTGGTCAGCCGGGCGCTGGAATTAACCGGGCAACCGGCGACCACCGGTGTCGATCAAATGTTGCCGCCTGTCGTCGCATCTGTCGCCTTGGCGGGTGGGCCCGAGATTTCAAAGCCGCGCGTCACCCTGGCGCTTTCGGTACGTGCGGCGGCGGGCGATACGCTGCGGCGCATTCAGGTGCGTGCCGATGGGCGGCCGATCGCCATGTTGGAAGGCGACCTGGCCGATCTTGCCGGTGGCGCACCCTTCGAGCTATCGCTCACGGTGCCGCGCCATGACAGTGAAATCACGGTGGTGGCGGAGGGCACCCGCGGCACGGTCAGCGAAGCGGCACGCCTCAGCCTGCGTTGGGCCGGCGGCGCGGCGGATAAACGCCCCGACCTTTATCTGCTTGCCACCGACATCAGCCGCTACGCCGCCGAAGAACTGCGCCTCAATTTCGCTCATAAAGATGCCGCTGATTTCGCCGAAATTCTGCGCCGCCAGGATGGGCGCGCCTATGGCAAGGTGCATGTGCGCCTTCTCCCCGATGACAAAGCGAGCCGTGCTGCGTTGCGCGACGGCCTGGCATGGCTGGCGCGGGAAGCCCGGGCGGGTGATTTCGCGGCATTGTTTCTGGCCGGCCACGGCGTCGACGATGCCACCGGGCGCTATTATTTTCTGCCCCATGACGGCGACCCCGATCGCTTGGCGGAAACCGCCTTGCCCTATACGGAAATCAAGCAGGCGCTAACCTCGCTCTCCGCTCGCAGCCTGTTGTTCGTCGATACCTGCCGCGCCGGTGGTGTGTGGGGGCGGCCGGGCGAGCCCTCGACCGATGTGGTGCGCGTGGTCAATGATCTCTCGAGCCCGGAGAACGGTGTCATCGTTTTCGCCTCTTCCACCCACGCGCAACTGTCTATTGAACACCCGGATTGGCAAAACGGCGCTTTCACGGAAGCCATGGTTGAAGGCCTGGCCGGCGGCGCCGACTTCTTTGGCGACCTCGAAGTGACCGTATCCACTCTTGATGCCTATATCTCCCGGCAGGTCAAAAAACTCACCGCCGGGCGCCAGACTCCTGCCATCGGCAAGCCCGTCGGAGTCGATTTTCCGCTTGCGCTGCTCAGCGCCGATGAGGCCGAATGAAACCCTCATGAGACGCTTCATTTTCATCACTCTGCTGGCGCTGTTCGCCGCCACCATTCAGCCGGCCTCGGCCAGCGACATCGTTGCAATTGTCGAGGCCAGCGAAGGCAATACCGGCGATGTGCAGTTATTCGATATGCTTGAAGTCGGCCGGGAGATCGAGATCGGCGCCGGCGGGCGGCTGGTGCTGGGCTATCTGCGCTCGTGCTGGCGCGAGACCATTGCCGGCGGCAAAGTGACCATAGGCGCCGAGCAAAGCACGGTGAAGCTCGGGCGCATTTTCCGCGAGCTGGTCGAGTGCGACGGCGGCAGTCTGCAATTAAGTGCCGCCCTATCTGACAGGAGCGGTGCCATGGTCTACCGCGCGCCGCCTGGCGAGGACGCTTCCGCCCCGCCCCAGGTCATCCTGTTCAGCCTCACCCCGGCTTTTCGGGTTTCTGGCGCTACGGGCGACGTCACGATCGAGCGCCTGGATGGCGACGCGCCAGCGCTCACGGTGGCGATACAACGCGGCACGGCGGATATGGCAAAGACCGCGCTCCGCCTCATGCCGGGCGGCCACTACCGCGCCAGCGCCGGCGCGGCCCGCGTAACCTTCGCCATCGATGCCTTGGCCGAGGATGAAGGCGGCTCCCTGATCGGGCGCATCGTCTTTCTCAATCCTTAAGCACCTGGAACGGCGGGCCGCGCCATGGCATCCTGTAGCTTGATGGGGTTAAGGACACACACCGTGGGAAATACCGCAGCTCTGCTCAGCGGACTCTTGATGCTCTTGCTTGCGCCGGTGATGCTGTTGCTTGCGCCGGCCGATGCGCTGTCGCAATCGGTGGACGACAAGATGCTGCAAGCCTTGCTTGCGTCGCACGGCCAAGAGCCGTTGCAAAGCCCACCCTTCACCGTCGACGACAAGTATATTCTCGGCCAGGCGCTTTATTTCGACCCGATCCTCAGCGGCGCGCGCGAAGTCGCCTGCGCTACCTGCCACCTGCCGATCCGCGGCACTTCAAACGCACAGGCGCTGGCGGTCGGCGTGGACGGCCAACGCCTTGGCGAGTTTCGTTTGACCGGCGGGCGCGGCAACGAAACGCCGCGCAATTCGCCGGACGTCTGGAACCGCGGCCACCCCGATGTGGAGAATATGTTCTGGGACGGCCGGGTGGCGCTTGACGAGGACGCAATCCGCGAAGCGCGCTATGTCGATAAAGACGATACAACGCTCTATTTTGAATCCCCCATGGCGGACCGCTTCCCCGATGGCGTGGAAAACCTGCTCGCCGCGCAAGCGCTGTTCCCGGTCACCGGCGTCGATGAAATGCTCGGCCGTCCAGGCGACCGTTCGGACCAGGAACTCCCTGACGACCATGCAAACCTGCCCAACGAACTGGCCAAGGCCGCCATGGGCACCGATGGCCCAAGGCGAATCCAGCGCGTCCATGAAGCCTTGGTGGAACGCCTGTTTGCGCCCGATCTCAGCGCAACCGACGTGGATGAAGACGGCGAACTTGAGCTCAAGGAATGGCAGAAGGCATATCGCCGCCTGGCAAACGCCGCCTACCCCGAGCTTTCGCTCAGCGAGCTCTCCATCATCGAAGTGGTCAATGCCATCGGCCATTATGAGAAAATCGCGTTCGCCACCCGCAATGCGCCGTGGGACGATTATTTGCGCGGCAATAGGCAAGCGATTTCCGCGAGCGCCAAAGCCGGCGCGCTGGTCTTTTTCGGCAAAGGCAAGTGCGCCACCTGTCATTCCGGCCCCTTGTTCAGCGACTTCGAATTTCACTCTCTCGCCGTGCGCCAGATCGGCCCCGGCAAGAATATCAGTTCGGACGATCTCGGGCGCTACCATGTCACCGCGGACGAAGATGACCTCTACAAGTTCCGTACTCCGCCGTTGCGCAATGTGACCCTGAGCGCGCCCTACTTCCATGACGGCGTCGCCGTCACGCTGCGCGCCGCCATCCGCCACCACAATGATCCGCTCAACCTCGCCGACAGCGAATTCGCCGACGGCACCCACAGCTGGAACATCGGCAAACGCAAATCGGTCTCCTATGTCCTCGCCGCCGGCCTGAATTTAACCGACACCGAGATCAACCAACTGGTCACCTTTCTCAAGACACTCGAAGACGACCTCGCCGATCTGATGCCCGAAATTGTCCCCGTCAGCGTCCCGAGCGGC
>JAPYQV010000135.1 GCA_029937205.1 Alphaproteobacteria bacterium | reverse complement strand
CTGATCTGGATCACGATCGAATTCTGGCGACCGTGCCAGTTAACGTGTCAATGCCGCTTCAGCCCTACAAGATGGATGAGCTCGCCAACTGGATCTTCGCCGATTGGGTGTTCGCGCGCGATTGGGACATCATCCTCGAAGACCGCAAGCGCATCCGCCACGGCTACACTGAGATCATCTACACCGAAGAAATGTTCGCACGCTATTTCAAGAAAATGCGCGAGATGCGGATAATTCCGGAGGCGCCTAGCTGAGGCGCCTATTGGACGAACAGCTCGGCGAGCTCGAAGCGGTCTTGGGTCATGTAGGCCAGCCCTTTGGTGCTGATACGGTAGTAGGGAATCGTCACCAGGGAGACGAACTCAAGATTCATCTGTGGCGTTTCCAGCTCGCACCCCATGTCGCGCCAGGCTGCGATGAGCTTGAACTGCTTTTCGAACAATTCGTTGAACGGCAGGTCCGAGGCAAGGCCGTTTAAGGGCGTGGGGAGCGATGCCAGGACCTCGCCGTTTCGAAGAGCGATAAATCCGCCGTCCATGTCGATCGTCTCGTTGGCAGCGCCGGCCATGTCTTCGTCTGATGCGCCGACCAGGACGATGTTCTGATTGAACACATTCGCCGTCGTGCCGATGCATCCCTCCTGGATGTTGAATCCTTTGACGAAGGCCAAGCCGATTTCGCCGGTCCCCATAATCCGGTCGATCATGCAGATCTTGTTGATGCCGCTTACCGGATCGGCCTGGACCAGGCCGTCGACCACCTTGAGCGTTTCGACCGACCCCGGCGTCTCGAGCGAGCCGTCTCTGGTGTTGATGACCTGGACCTTTACCGTATCGCCGGCGCCCTCCGGTGCCTTGATTTGGAAATCCTCCGGCGCGAGCACGCGGTCGATATTCATGGTGCCGTAGAGCCAATCCGGATAGTCCGGATTCTCGAGCGGTTCCACGAGCTTACCGTCCTTGACCCAAATCTTCCCGTTGGCCATGACCTGGGAAATTTCGAACTCCTCTAAGTTCTCGACAAACACGATATCCGCGTAGCGGCCCGGCGCAATCATGCCCATGTCGTGATTGACGCGATAGAACTCGGCCGGCTGGATCGTCGACATCTGGATGGCGGTCATGGGATCGAGGCCATTTTTGATGCCGACGCGGATGGCGTTGTCCATCTGGCCGCGCTCCAACATCCAGTCGGGCGTGATCACGTCAGTGCACAGTTGAAAGGCGCGCGGGTCATAGCCTTCTTTGGTAATCACCGGAATGCAGGCTTCGATATCTGTGCAGGCGCTGCCTTCGCGGATCACGACCCAGATCCCGAGTTCGGCCTGACGCCGTGTCTCCGCGGCGTTGACGACTTCATGATTGTGCATGATTCCGGAGGAGACCCAGGCATTGGTGATCTTGTCGTCGGTCATACCTGCCGAGTGACCCTGAATCACTTTTCCCTGTTTGAGGCATTCCTCCATCAAGTTGAGGAGGTCGGCATCGCGCTGATTGCGGTACAGCATCAGCTCCGGGCTGATCTCCTCGATCCCCTTTGTTTCCGGCCAGGAGAGCGAGTCCATCAATTGATCGATGCTGGGTGCATTGGGCGACGCGGGAAAGCCGATGCCGCGGTTTTGCGTGTAGCACATGGTGGGGACGACGAAGAGCGGCTTCACCGGTGTGCGCAACAGTTCGTCGAGGAAGAAGCGGGAGGCGCGCAACCCGTTGACGATGGCGTGGCCGTAAAAGCCGTCGACGATCGTCGTCGAGCCGTGGAGCAGCCGGCAGGCGGCGAAAACAGTCGAATTGGCGTAGGTGTGCCATTGGTGACAATGGGGATCAATCAGACCCGGCACAAGGTAGCGGCCGTCGGCGTCGATCACTTCGGTATCGTCGCCAATCGTATAGTCCATGTCACCGATAGCGGCGATGCGCTCGCCCTTGATGGCGACATTGTCCGAAGGTTGGTGGATCGTGCCGGTGTGGCTATTCACGATCCGACAATTCTTGATGACTTTGTCGGCTGGCTCGTAGCCCATCGCGACATCGATCAGCGCCTCGCGTTGCAGCCCCATCTTCGTCCCCTCATTCAATAAATTGTGTTTTTTGCTGGCGTTAAGAAAAATTAGACCTTCGGAGCACGTTGTCAATGTCGGCTAAAAACTTGGTGGCGTGAATCAAAATAATATGCGTCGCCCGGCCCGAGTACGCGGATTTTCCACAAAATTTAGGAGTTGATCGGTAAGCGTATCGATATCTCCGGTCTCGCACTGCCAAACAACGAGCGTCTGCCACCCGAGCGCCTCGAGTTGGTCTCTTTTTTTTCGATCACGCCTAACATTCTCTTCAAGCTTGGGGAGCCAATAATCAAGACGAGACTTTGGAGGCTGATCCTTTAAGCACCCGTGTGCATGCCAAAAACAGCCATGAACGAATATAGCTTTGCGGAACTTTGGAAGTACTATATCCGGCGTCCCGGGCAAGTCGTTTCGATGCAGACGGAAGCGATAGCCCAAAGCATGAAGAAGACGGCGGACTCGCACCTCAGGCCCGGTGTTCTTGCTTCTGACGGCCTGCATAATTCGTCGCCGTTGTTCTGGGCTACGTGTATCCATGTTTAGCGTCCCGTTGTCGGGGGTAACCGCAGAACCCAAACAAACTCTATCTCACCCAAGCTCTGACGAGCTTCAAATAGCGCGAGGACCATAATGAGAAAAGCTTCGCCTCTTTTGAATAAAGCGGCAAGGTAGGGCTTGGGTGCTCCCCGCCTAGAAACTGCCTGCCATCAAATGTCCGTCAACCAGGGGGGGGGGGACATCAACTGCCCCTTGGAGATGGGATGACCCAGCATGTGAGAAAACCAGGATTGATGTCTAAAATTTTATCTGATAAAAGGTTTCCAGCGCCGATTTGAAGCACAGCTTGCGGGCGCTATAAAAATGCAGCTAAAGCGCTTGGGACCGCCCGGCTCTTTGGCGGCGGCGGTTTTTTTGTTGGACTGACCCACCTCACGGGTTCGGCATTTGAACTTCAGCTTGTGCGCCGTGGCATTCCGCCTGAAGCACTAAAGAGAGGAGGCCACCATGGCCAATTCACAGACGACCCTGTTTCTCCATGAAGAGCATCGGATCATCTCAACCTATTTAGGGGTAAAGCCGGTTGAGAATATTCCCGATAACCTCACTTTGGATGTAGCTCTAGACAATCTCGACCTAAATAAGGAGGTCGATATCCATAGCGAGGAAGCTTACGCAACCGCTGCCATCCTTTTGGAGCGCGTGCAGGACAGGCTGCCCCAATGGGCCAGTGTCAGAGACGATCACGTTACTCTGGGCCGTAACATTCGCGATCGGGCCGCAGAGAGAACTGTGGAATTGACCCCTCAGTTTCTTCTCATGATCAACTGGGCGGACAGTGGTCCCGGCTTTAGCTGGCCTGAAACCTACAATGTTACCTATGTCCCCTTGTATGACGTTTTCATTGTCACGGGATCAGTTGATAGCACCGACATCTATGGTGTCACCGACTTTGCAATCGGTCATTTTCCTGCGGGTGAAGACATCCTGAAGGGAAGCTCGGAGGCTATAATAGGTGAGTGGGATCATCTGGCGAGCACCTATGACCAGAGCCGTTGGGCGTATGTCTTTGACCCTGGACTGATTACTATGGATGAAGCGGACAACCTTGCTGATCAAGTCTGGAAAGAAGACGAGGACGAACTGCCGTTAGCGTCCTGATTCGTTTTCGATGTGCCCTGCCGCCGCCAGGTGGCAGGGCATAACGACTGTGCCAGGCACATGGGTCTCTATGACGCACCTCTCCACCCAAAGGCAGGGTAACATCAGCCCTTAGTAGCATCCGCGGCCCACTGACCATGAACTGGTGAACAGGCGCAGGGGTCCACGTGTCCTGCCCCCCTATAACGGCGCAGCAAACCAGGAGCAACAACAGCCTGTTTTGCAAAACCGTCCTGCGCGACCTTCAGGTTTTTGAAAAATAACCCTGATAACCGCAAGAAAAAATTGCTGCCAAACGCAAAAAAGCCGTCACATAGGGCGGCTAAGTCATTGATTGTGTTGGTGGCGGGGGCAAGATTTGTTCAAAACCCTACAAAGTTTGAATTGAGAAGATCTGTCTGAGTTACAGTTTGCGAGCCATGCGACAAGTTCGCGTGGCGGCGTTAAATGCACCTAAATTTGATGAATTAAATGTCTGCTTTCCGCCCGAAAGCGGAAGTCACTGAAGTGTGCTAAAAGAGTCTCAGATTAGCCAATATCGGACATTGCATAGCGCGTTATCCTTTGAATCTTTTGGGGCCACATGCCGGCCCGCGTCGACCAGGCAATATCTTGATGTCCGGGCATAGCCGAGGGGAACCGGCCTTGCCGGGGGTTGACATTTATCGCCCCCTTCGCAAATCATTTGGCCGAATTTTATCGAACGGAGTAGAGGCGGAAATGCTAAGTCTTGAACATGTCACTGGAACCCGGACGACTGCTGCGGAAGTCAGCGATATTTTAATTCGCGACGGCGCTGTCGTGGTGGAGGGGGCGATTGAGCCCGGCATGCTGGCGGCGCTGAATGCGGATCTCGACCATTTCACCGAGGATATTGGCGTCGGCCTGCGTAATCCGGCGAGTGACTTCTTCGTCGACTTCTATGGCGCCTCAACGGTTCGCTTTGATGGATTGCCCGCAAAATCGCCTACGTTCCTGGATGTGATGCAATTACCGTTGCTACAGAACGTCGCGGACATCCTGCTTAAACCCAATTGCGAGGATTATCTGCTAAACACCGCGCAGCTAATCGAAATTCGGCCGGGCGAAACGGCGCAAATGATTCACTGCGACGAGCTCGCTTGGACCCCTATGCCAAAAGTGGACGTGATATTGCAAGTCGAGGCGATGTTCGCGCTTAGCGATTTCACCAAGGAGAATGGCGCAACCCAGGTCGTTCCCGGCAGCCATCTTTGGGAACCCGGCCGCGAGCCGGAACCGGAAGAGATATTGCAAGCCGAGATGCCCGCGGGCTCGGGGTTGTTCTATCTCGGATCAGCGCTGCATGGCGGCGGCGCAAACACGACCAAGGATGTGCGCCGGCGCGGCATGTTCCTGGGGTTCGTCGTTGGCTATCTCCGGACGGAAGAGAACATGTTTCTGACCGTGCCGATAGAGGCCGCCAAAAACATGCCCGTCCGGGTGCAGGAGTTGTTGGGCTACAAGCCGCATTTTTCCATCGGCGTCGTCGATGTCGGTAGCCCAATGGCGCTGTTGAGATAGCTGGCGTCGCAAAGAGGAGCTGGCGCGCTGGTTGAGCTTAACTGAGCCACGAATTACGTGGCTCAGTTATAGGGGGGCAGGACAGTCTTACGGCGCTTTAAGTGTTATCGCTGGATAGGGGCCTAAGCCGGAGTAGCAGGTCTTCCCTTCGATTTTCCATCGGAATATCCACGACTTCGCACTGCTGCTGCTGACCTACAGATATAGCCTGTTAGCGTCGCCGTAAGACCCCCGAGCGGCTTCGACCATAGGTCGCCCGGTTCGAGAACATGGGAATCGCCGAAATTTATCCTGAAATTGGGCACCGATACCTCCTGCAAGGCCTGGAAACGGCCGGCTCTAGAGCGTGGGATTATCCAAGGGCAGGCCATAGAGCGTGCGGCCGTAACTCTTGAAATTGGGGTCTTTATTTTGGGTGAAGTGCTGATTGGCGACGATGAGATCAGTATAGAGGCCGCCGAGTACGCTCGAACTTAGAACGCTAAGGGCGCCGGAGATATCCCAAACCGTCTTGGACGAATCCATCGCCGTGTTGCCGGCAAACGTCGCCAACGCACGGCAGCGCGCGCGCTCCAAATCGGTGGGCGCGCGCGCCTCTTGGGTCGCGATGGAGAGAAACTCATCGGCGGCGAAGCGGAGAATTTCGACCGCGCTGTCGGCCGCGCATTTGGCCTCGGCAAACTTGATTTGCTGCGAAGAAAAATCGGCGACGCGCTGTTCGCTCATCACCGACGCTTTCTTGCTGACGATGGCATTGTATTCGGTGGCTATTTCCCGTGCGATGCCGACCGCGCCGCTGGTGATTCCAAGGCCGAAAATGGAATAGCTCGGCAACAGATAAAGCTGATTGTCGCGCCACTGCCCGCCCGACGATTCACCGCCGCGCAGTTCGGCCATGGCTAACGACAGGTAGCTCGGAACGAATACCTGCTTCAGCTCAACGTCATTGGTGCCGCTGCCTTTGAGACCAATGGCGTACCAGGTATCGAGGATATCGACCTGCTCGCGCGGGAGCAGAAAATGGCGGTGCGTCTCGGGTCCGGGATTGTCTTGTTCATAGGCCGTTACCATGCACCAATCGCACGTATCCACGCCGGTCACCCACTGCCAACGGCCGCTCACCGAATAGCCGCCGTCTACCACCTCGTAGTTGCCCATGCTGGGGACGAGGATGCCGGCGACCAAAGCTTTCGGGTCTTTTCCCCAGACCGCATCGCGGCCTTCAGCCGGCCACTGCGAAACCATGTAATTGTGCAGGACATACTGGGCAATGACCCACCCGCTCGAGCCGCAAGCCGCGCCGATCTGAGTGAGCGCCGCGACGATATCCCGTAACGGACCGCCTGCCCCGCCATGGCCGCGCGGCTGAAGAATTCGCGCGACGCCCGATTCACGGACCTGGCCACGTATCTCGGGCAGCATCTTCCGGTTTGCACTCGTCTCGGCGCGCCGGTTTCTGAGCTCTTGGTACAGCGGTTCAAAATCTACCGGCATCCGACACACTCCCATTCGATCCAGGCTTTGATCGTTCTCATCTCTTGCAACTTCATCTTCTCACCCCGTGTTCCCCGCGCCCGAGAGAAACTTACTATTTCAGCAATGGTATTGGCGACAAATAGGTTTTTGATCCAACGCGCTGTATGCGGCGGTGACAAATTAGGCCATGGAAGCGGTGGGATCATGCCTGCTGCGGGCGGAGCAAAACTCTGCCACCTGTAACCTTCGGTTCTTTTGGGGATGGAAGGTGGGAGGATGTATTCCGTGGAGCTTTATTTGCGCGTACGGCTGGCATGTCATGTTGAAGGATTAAGCCAGCGCGAAGCTGCGCGCCGGTTTGGCATAGCCCGAGAGACGGTGAGGAAAATGCTCTAGCATTCGGAGCCGCCTGGTTATCGCCGCCGGGCGCGGGTGAAGCGACCAAAGCTGGATTCCTATACCCA
>JAPYQV010000134.1 GCA_029937205.1 Alphaproteobacteria bacterium | reverse complement strand
GGCTATAGCTGATACCGACGGTAAACAGCATGGCGATATGGAAGACACGGGCCGGTATCATCCGCCGATTTCTCCGGGCACGGTCATGGCGTTATCTTTTCTTCTTTTTCGTCGGTTGGCGCGACGCAGCCGCGATCGACGTTGCCGCCCAGACCTGTAATTTCTTGGCGTCGCTCAAATCCGCGGCCTTCACTTCGTAATAGGGCATTTTGCCCGCCCTCGGCATGCCCGCCGCCTCGAATGCCAGCAGATTTTCTGCGTCCGCCTTCAAGGCAACGACTCCTGTCGACGAAATTTTGGCAAACATCCGGCCAGCCATAAAGATGCCATAGCCGCCGAACATGGCCTTCGCCTCGGCCGCGCCGAGCGGCACCAGGGTCGCCATAAATTTCTCCATGACCGCATCTTTGTTGGCCATACCTCAGCGCACCCAGGTTTCCGACCAAGCCAAGCATGACATACCACTTGGGTGGCCGGCCATCTCGCTCGGATAGGTCTTACCGGCGGCGCGCCGCCCGGCGACGTCGAGTGTCGCTGTCCCGGCCGATGTCAGGCAGCTATAGACGCCCCAATCGCCAAGCATGTCTTCTTCAGGTGCCGCGGCCAGCATGAAGGGCTCACCCATATCGCTCCAACGCATGACGATATCGCCCTCCGCCGTGGAAATGGTTTCGACAAAGGTCGAGCCGATGTCACCCGAATTGGAAAATTTGGCCGGAATCAGGGGCAGGCTTTTATCGGCGAAACTGTCCGGGTGCAGGGTTTCCTCAATGGTCTGGATAAAACGGGCGAAATCTTCATTGTCGGAATAGGCGCGGATTTCGCCGTCCGTGGCATCGCTCTTCAGGAACAACACATGCCCCGGCCCGGCCGGTGAAATCAGGCCACGCCAATGGGTGCAGGTGGTTTTTTCTGCGCCGCCTTCTTCGGCACGCAGGCATAAAAAGGAATTCTCTCCGGTAAATCGAACCTTTTGTGGCACGACGACGCTCATCATCTGTCTCCCCGATTTATGTTCTCATAGCGCCAGCCTAGGCCATGGAGGAAGGCACCCGCAAGAAGCGGGTTGCTCCCGTGCCGCAGCGCCGCGTAGCTTCAGCGAAATATCGAGGAAGCAGGAAATTGAACGCACCGATCAATACATCCATGACGTCGCGTGAATGGGGGATGCTGCTGGTCCTTTCCATTCTGTGGGGCGGATCGTTCTTTTTTGTCGGCATCGCGGTGGCCGAACTGCCGACCTTCACCATCGTGTTCCTGCGCGTCGGCATCGCGGCGCTTGGGCTGCACCTGGTCATGCGGATTATGGGCGAGCGCATGCCCGGCGGACTCCAGGTTTGGCGCGCCTTTTTTGCTATGGGATTTCTCAACAATCTCATCCCGTTCTCCCTGATCGCCTGGGGACAAAGCCATGTCGAGAGCGGGCTGGCCTCCATTCTGCTGGCAACGACACCGCTGTTTACCGTCGTCGTTGCGCATTTTCTAACCAGCGATGAAAAATTATCGCCGGGACGTATCGCCGGCATCGTGGCCGGCATTGCCGGCGTCGTCATATTGATCGGCTCCGATGTGTTGAGCGGCCTCGGCATCGCGTTTTTGGCCCATATCGGATTGCTCGGCGCGGCATTGTTTTATTCGTTCAGCGGCGTCTTCGGCCGCCGTTTCCAGCGCATGGGAATTACCCCGCTCGCCACCGCCACTGGGCAGATCACCGCTTCCAGTATCCTGTTGTTGCCGCTCGCGCTGGCGGTTGACCAGCCCTGGACACTCGCCCTGCCATCCCTGAATACCTGGCTCTCCATTGCTGGTCTGGCGCTACTTTCCACCTCGCTCGCCTATGTGCTCTATTTCCGCATTCTGGCGACCGCCGGAGCGACAAATCTACTGCTCGTCACCTTCCTCATTCCAGTGAGCGCGATTATCCTCGGCGCGGCGTTCCTGAGCGAGCGCCTGGAGGCCAATCATTTCATCGGCATGGCGGTCATTGGTATCGGTCTCGCGGCGATTGACGGACGACTTGTCGCCATGTTGCTGCGTACGGGGAAGAGAGCTTGAACAGCGCGGGCGCCCAACTTGTGTGCGATTTCACCGGTGGCGCGGTCGGCCACCGTCTGCGTGCCGGTGGCGGGCGCGGCCAAGCGCTGCCGCGCGCCGCCGGCTTCAGCAAAGGGCGGACGCCCCAGGTGGTCGACGCCACCGCCGGGCTCGGGCGCGACGCCTTCCTGCTCGCATCTCTTGGTGCCGAGGTAACGTTGATCGAGCGCGCGCCGCAGGTTCACAATTTACTGCACGATGGCATGGCACGCGCCACCGCGGCCGGCGGTGAAGTCGCCGAAATAATAAGCCGCATGACACTTGTATCGGGCGACGCCAAACTGCTTTTGCCAAACATGGCGGCGGAAGTGGTGTTGGTCGACCCCATGCATCCGCCGCGTGGCAACAGCGCTTTGGTGAAACAGGAGATGCGCCTCTTACGCGACATTGTCGGCGCCGACGCGGACGCGCTTGACCTCATGCAGGTGGCGCTCAAAGCCGCTTCAAAACGCGTGGTGTTGAAATGGCCGCTACGCGCGGCGCTCCTGGCCGGATTGCCGCCGCCGTCCCATCAAATTCGCGGCAAAACGACGCGTTATGACGTGTTTATGACGGGATAGGCGAGTTAGCCGCCACCCGGGGCGACGCCGGGAATCCACTCGGTGACGCCTTTGCGATTGTTCTCGGGCGTTTCTGTCTCGCCCGCCTCAACCGCGCGCGCTTCGTCGCGCGCGGCGGCGATGATATCGGCCAGGAAATCAGGAATCTCCGCCGGCAGTCTCTCGGGTATTTTGCGCGGCGCGGCGGCCGCCTTTCTGGGCGCATAGTGTTTTTGCATGACGTCGAGGCCGATGATCGCCTGCAGCCCACTCTGCGCCTCGGCTTCCTTAAACGCCGGATCCTGCAAGACCAGGCGGTTCAGGGCGTCGACCTTGCGCGCGCCATATTTGCTCCAGATCATCTCGACGAAGTCCATGATCTCTTCCGGAATATCGCGCACCGAGACTTTCGGCGCTTCATGTTCAATGGCGCGGTGGATATTGGACTCGAGCGGCCCGACTTCACTAACCACAAATACCGATGGCATGAGGGGTTGGCCATCATTCTGACCGGCGTAGTAGGCCTGAGCCAGATAGAGCAGGCGCTGCAGCTTGAGCGGCGAAATATAGGTTTGGCCCAGTTCGCCGCGTTGCAAAAACCAGTGAGCAATATCGAATGTAGATGAAACGATCGGTATCATGTTCGCCGTCTGAATGTTATGAAGCGCGGGAACGGCGCGTATCCGCCTTATTGTTGAAATTTACCATTAATAAACTGTTAAGATTGCCCGAAATTCGCGGCAATAATTTATCTGCACATCGGAGGCTTCATGAAATTAAGCGGCGAACATCATATTCCGGCCAGTCGTCAGTCCGTCTGGGAAGCACTGAACGACCCGGAAATGCTGAAGGCATGCCTGCCCGGCTGCGAGGCCTTGGAAAAAACCTCCGATACCGAGATGACGGCCACGATGACGACCAAAATCGGCCCGGTCAAAGCCACCTTCAAAGGCGCCGTCACGCTCTCCGAACTCGATCCACCGAACAGCTACACCATCAGTGGGGAAGGCCAGGGTGGCCCTGCCGGATTCGCCTCGGGCGCGGCAAAGATAAACTTGAGCGACGGAGAAGATGGCGGCACGATCCTGAATTATGACGTCGATGCCAAAGTGGGCGGAAAACTGGCGCAAATCGGTTCGCGCCTGATCGATTCCGTGAGCAAAAAATTGGCGGCCAAGTTTTTTGAAAACTTCGTGGAAAAAATGGCGGAGCGTGGTGAGAGCGAGGCCGCACCAGATAGCTCTGAGGCCGAAGCTGAAACCACAGCGAGCGCGTCGCAATCCACCACGCCTTCGACAACTTCAGCGGCAAAGCGCGGCATGCCGACACCGGTCTGGGTTATTGGCATCATCGGCGCCGTCGCCGTTTTGATACTGTGGGCAAGCGGTGTCTTTTAGGGCGCCATAGACTCCATGACCCTCGTCGGCATTCGAGGCGGCGGCAATCGTGAGCAAGCCAGACTGACGCGCTCCTTGGTGGCTGCGTTAAAGGCGCGCGGCCAAAGCGTCTCGGTTATTGCCTATACCGGCGCCGCCACGGAAATCGATATCCCGGGAAAAGACAGTTATGAGCATCGCCGCGCCGGCGCGCGTGAGGTGCTGGCGGTCTCGCGGCTGCGCTGGGCGCTGGTGCATGAAACTGAATCCCCCGGCCGCCCCGACATGGCTGAACTGCTCGCCCGTCTCGACCCGGTCGATATCGTCCTGGCGCCCGGCTTTGACGACGACGTCGATATCAGCTTTGATTTGGATGGAAGTGGTGACGTTATACAAGCCGCCCATGCCGGTGGTGCGCAGAGCCCCTTCCAGCTTGACAGAACAGAGCAAATCGCCGACTTCATTCTCAGCCCGCCACCGGAAAAGCAAACTTGACCATGACCCGCGCCCTGCCCACATCCGTTGATGAGACGGTCGACCTCCTGACCGCCGGAAATTATGTTGCCGACCGCAATCTGGCGACCAGCCTCTTTGTGGCACTGAGCCTGCAACGGCCAATTTTTCTCGAGGGCGAAGCCGGTGTCGGCAAGACAGAACTGGCCAAGGTCCTGGCGGCGCAATTCGGGCGCAAGCTGCTGCGCCTGCAATGCTATGAAGGCCTGGATATCTCCTCCGCCGTCTATGAGTGGAACTATGCCCGACAAATGATCGAAATCCGGCTTTCCGAAGCGCTCGGCGACCGGGACCGGGACTCATTGGCCGAGGATATTTTCTCCAAGCGCTTTTTGATCTCCCGCCCTCTCCTCAGCGCTCTCGAGCCCACTTCTGAAGGCGCGCCGGTTCTCCTGATCGACGAGCTCGACCGCGCCGACGAGCCATTTGAGGCGTTTCTCCTGGAAGTGCTGGCCGATTACCAAATCACCATTCCTGAAATCGGTACCGTTAAAGCGGCGGAGCCGCCGATCGTCCTGATTACCTCGAACCGCACGCGGGAAATCCACGATGCGCTTAAGCGGCGCTGCCTCTATCACTGGATCGATTATCCCGACGCCGAGCGCGAGCAGGCCATTCTCGCCACCCGCGTGCCTGGTGCCGATCAAAATCTCAGCCGCCAGGTTGTCGCCTTTGTGCAGGAGCTGCGCAAAATTGACTTGTTCAAATTGCCCGGCGTGGCCGAAAGCATCGATTGGCTGTCGGCCCTCGGTGTCCTCGACGTCACCGCCCTGGAGGAAGATATTGTCGGGCGCACGCTCGGCGTACTGCTCAAATATCAAGACGATATCGAAAAAATCCGGGGTGAAGAGTTACGCCGCATACTGGATACCGTTGCCTGAACCGCGGGCGCGGCCGCGCGCCCTTGCAGAGCGAACGGCAAAGCTCTACATCTTGATTGTTGCTTTGACCAAACCAACCGGGCGCAGCCAATGACAGCACAAGCAGACGATATCTTACGCACCGCCGCCGCATGGCGCGATGCGGACCGCCAGGTCGCACTCGCCACCGTGATCGCCACCTGGGGCTCCTCGCCGCGCCCTGTCGGCAGCCAATTGGTCGTCGATAGCGAGGGCCATTTTGAGGGCTCGGTATCGGGCGGTTGTATCGAAGGCGCGGTGATCGAGGTCGCCCAGGGCGCGATGGAAAGCGGCGAACCGGCACTGCTCGAATTCGGCGTCTCAGACGAACAGGCGTGGGAAGTGGGCCTTGCCTGCGGCGGCACCGTCAGGGTTTATGTGGAAAAGGTCGAGTAACCTATGAAGCGCGACATTCTTGACCGCCTCAATGCGAACAGAGAAAACAAGCGGCTGGTCGCGCTGGTAAGCAACACCGGCAGCGGCGGACAAACACTGGTCTATGCGGACGCGCCCGGTTGCGGCGAGGACTTGCCTGAGGAATTGCTGTCCCAGGCGCGCACGGCGCTGGCCGATGACCGCAGCACCATTGTCGAAAATGACGGCAAACAATATTTCATTCAGGTCCACAGCCCGCCGCTTCGCCTGTTCGTTGTCGGCGCGGTACACATCACCCAACCCCTGGTGCAATTCGCCCATCTTGCCGGCTATAGCGTGACCGTGATCGACCCGCGCCGCGCCTTTGCCGATGACGATCGTTTTCCCGGCGTCGAGCTCTCCAACGAGTGGCCGGACGATGTACTGGGTCGCTCGACGCTTGACCGCCGCACCGCCATCGTCACCCTCACCCATGACCCCAAGATCGACGACCCGGCACTCGAAACCGTTTTGGCGTCCGATGTGTTTTATATCGGCTCGCTGGGCAGCAACCGGACCCACGGCAAGCGCCTGGCGCGGCTGCATGAGAACGGATTTAGCGAACAGCAAACCGGGCGCATTCACGGCCCGATCGGTCTCAATATCGGCGCCAAATCGCCGGCTGAAATTGCCATATCGATCATGGCCGAAATCACCCAGGCGCGGCGCATGGCGACGCCTCACGGCGGCACGGGCAGCACGGGCAGCACGGGCGGCAGCGCATGATATTCGGCGAGATTCCGGTCGCTGAGGCGGAAGACCTGATCCTCGCACACAGCGTGCGGCTGCCCAGCGGCGCCATGAAAAAAGGCCGCATTCTTTCGCGCGGCGATATTGCGTTGCTGCAAACCGGCGGCTTGGCGCATGTGTCCGGCGCGCGGCTCGAAGCGGATGACATGGGCGAGGACAGTGCAGCACTTGCGCTGGCGACGGCCATGGCGGGGCCGGGCCTCACCCTCGGCAAGGCCTTTACCGGACGCTGCAACCTGTTTGCCACCGAACGGGGACTGGTGATACCGGACAGTGCGCGGATCGACCGCATCAACCTGATCGACGAAGGCATGACCGTCGGCACGCTGACGCCGCACAGCCAGGTCGAGCCGGGCCAAATGGTAGCGACCGTCAAAGTGATTCCGTTCGCGCTTTCGAAGACGATTGTCGAAGACTGCCTGGCCATCGCGCGCGACGGCGACACCATGATCCGCCTCGCGCCGTATCGCGGCCGGCGGGTCGGCTTTATCCAGACACGTCTGCCCGGCACCAAGGAGAGTGTGCTCGATTCAACCACCGGCACCCTTTTGGGCCGGCTGTCCATACTGGACGGTGAGCTGGCGAGCGAAATTCGTTGCGCCCATTCGAGCAGCGAAATCGCCGAAGCCGTGCACCGCCTGCGCGACCTCGG
>JAPYQV010000133.1 GCA_029937205.1 Alphaproteobacteria bacterium | reverse complement strand
CTTACGGCCTATCGGGCGGCGCCGCCTGTTATCGTCGCGGGTTTCTTGCATGCCGCTTACGAGCAAGGGGATTTTTTGCCTTTTGGAGAGCGCTCTACGGAGAACTGTCGGCGTATGGTTCGACAGGTCGTTGGTGCTGACGTCGAGGCGCTCATCGCACGGTATGCGGTGTTTCCATGGAAGAATGAAAAATATCACACCATATTCTAGCGGAGGCCGAACACATTAAATACAAATGCCTGAAGGTTGATATTAGCATCGGATAGTTCTTCGCTCGAAGGTAAGTCGACCCGATCAGGCGGTAATATTCTATAAATGTTATCTATGCACCGTACCAACGATTTCAGTCGTCGCGAGAAACCGTGTATTGCATATTCTTGAGCCTTAGAATTTCTATATTCGCGGATGTGACAGGCAATCATGAGCTTTCGGTATTTTTCAGAAACCGTTGAATATTCATTTTGTGGGATTGCCGCGCGGCGAAATTTCGTGCCGCAGTTTGCGAGTGTTATATTGCGTCGCGGTGGCTTCTAGACATGAGCGGGCCGGTGGCCACCAGATATGGTGGATTACAAAACAATACCAATTTGGCTCTAAAGTAATATTTATATATAATTATTAAGACCTATTTCCGCAACCGCTCTAATCCGCCGCAGCATCACTCCGCACCGCTTTCTTGCGCGCGTGCGGGTCCAACAGGCGCTTGCGCAGGCGGATGGATTTGGGTGTGACTTCGACCAGTTCGTCGGTGTCGATATAGGCGATTGCCTCTTCCAGCGACATGCGGCGCGGGGTGGTCAGGCGCACCGCCTCGTCGGTGCCGGAGGCGCGGATATTGGTGAGTTGTTTGGCTTTCAGCGGGTTGACGATCAGATCGTTGCCGCGCGTGTGTTGGCCGATCACCATGCCTTCATAGACCGGCTCGCCGGCGCCGATAAACATCGGTCCGCGATCCTCTAAATTCCACAGCGCAAAGGTGACCGATTTTCCCTGTCCGTTGGAGACCAGCGCGCCGGTGCGGCGGCCGGCGATGTCGCCCTTGTGCGGCGCGTATGAGTGATAGAGGCGGTTCATCACCGCGCTGCCGCGCGTTGCCGTCAGAAGCTCGCCATTGTAGCCGATCAGGCCGCGCGACGGCGCGTGGAACACCAGGCGCGTGCGGCCGCCGCCCGAGGGGCGCATATCCTGAAGCTCGCCGCGGCGCTCGCTGAGGCCTTCGACCACGGCGCCGACATGTTCGTCATCGACATCGATCTGCACTTCCTCGATCGGTTCCAACATCTTGCCGCTGTCGGGGTCGGTGCGCTGCAACACGCGCGGCCGGCCGATGCAGAGCTCGAAGCCCTCGCGCCGCATGGTCTCGATCAGCACGCCGAGCTGCAGCTCGCCGCGCCCGGCGACATCGAAATAATCCTGGCCCGGCTCTTCGCTGACCCGGATTGAGATATTGCTCTCGGCCTCACGCAACAGGCGGGTGCGAATTTCGCGCGAGGTCAGGCGATTGCCTTCCTGGCCGGCGAGCGGTGAATCATTGGCCGAGAAACTGACCGCGAGTGTCGGCGGATCGACCGGCTGGGCTGTCATCGCCTGGCTGACGTTCGTATCGGCCAGGGTATCGGCCACGCTGGCCTCGGCGAAGCCGGCGACGGCGACGATATCTCCTGCGTCCGCTTGCTCGATGGCGGTGCGTTTCAGGCCGCGGAAGGCGAGCAGCTTGGTGATGCGGGTTTCCTCGATCACCTCGCCGGCGCTGTTGAGGGCGCGGATTTTCGTATTGGTCTTGATCGAGCCGGAATGAATGCGCCCGGTCAGAATACGGCCGAGGAACGGGTCGGCCTCAAGCGTTGTCACCAGCATGGTGAACGGCGCATCCGGCTCGGCGACCGGCGCCGGCACATGCTTGGCGATAACTTCAAACAGCGGCGTGAGGTCTTCCTTCGGCCCGTCCGGATCGAGGGCGATCCAACCGTCGCGCGCCGAGCCGAACAGCACGGGAAAATCAAGCTGCTCTTCATCGGCATCGAGGGCGGAGAAAAGATCGAAGACCTCTTCATGGGCCTCCCACGGCCTGGCGTAGGTGCGATCCACCTTGTTGATGACGACGATCGGCCGTAGACCCAAACCGAGGGCCTTGGCGACAACGAATTTGGTCTGCGGCATGGGGCCTTCGGCGGCATCGACCAGCACCAGCACGCCATCGACCATGGAGAGGATGCGCTCGACTTCTGCTCCGAAATCAGCGTGGCCTGGGGTGTCGACGATATTGATGCGCAGGTCGCGCCACATGACAGACGTGCATTTCGACAGGATCGTAATGCCGCGCTCGCGCTCCAGGTCACCGGAATCGAGGGCGCGCTCGGCGACGCGCTGATTGGCGCGTAGCGTGCCGCTTTGAAACAGCAGGGAGTCGACCAGGGTCGTTTTGCCATGGTCGACATGGGCAATAATTGCGATGTTTCTGAGGTTCATGGACCCGCATATGGCAGTCAATGCGCTGCGTTGCAACGCCCAACCGTTCCGGCTAGGTTATTTCCTGTTCCGTGCGCGCGGATTTTAATGCCGCGTTGACGGCCGAACGGCGGATCGGACCGGCTGTTAGCGGCGGAATCCCTCAACCGGAGGCGGGGCGCGGTGGCGCGCCCGTAGGTTTCGGACCCGTGAAACGAAGCGGCTTGCCGGTGACGCGGCAGCCTTGCCGAGGAGAGCCCGACGCCGTGATTTCCGCACCTATTGGCAGGACGGTTACCGCTGTAACCAGTGCCCTGGTCCTGACACTTTGTCTCATTGCGGCGCGCCCCTTGGTGGCCGGCGATGTGCTTGTCTTCGCCGCCGCCAGCACGACCGAAGCGCTGAGTGCCGCGGCCGAGCAGTTTGCCGCCACCGGTGCGGGGCGGGTGCGCGGCGTTTTTGCCGGCTCATCGCTGCTCGCCAAGCAGATCGACAATGGCGCGCCGGCCGATATATATCTTTCCGCCAGCACCGCCTGGATGGATTATCTGAGTGAGCGCGGCCGTATTGAAACGGCCTCGCGCCGCGATTTTCTGGCCAACAGCCTTGTCGTGATTGCGCCCGAGGGGAGCGCCGTATCCGGGGTCGATATCGTCGCCGGTTTGGCCGACGGGCGCCTCGCTGTCGGCGATCCCGACCATGTCCCGGCCGGCATTTATGCTCGCCAGGCGCTTGAAACTCTCGGCCTCTGGCGGGCGCTGGAGGATCGCCTGATCCGCACCAATGATGTGCGAATGGCGCTGCACATGGTGGCGCGCGGCGAAGCGCCGCTTGGCATCGTCTATGCCAGTGACGCCGGCGCTTTTGCCGGTGTCCGGGTGGCGGGCGTGATTGCCGAGAGCGGCCATGACCCAATTCGCTATCCCATTGCCCTGGTGGCCGGGCGCGACAATCCGACGGCCCGGCGTTTCCTGGAATTTCTTGCCACGCCGGAAATGGCGGCGCTGTTTCGCCGCCACGGCTTTGCGCTGCCGTGAGGTTCTCATGTTTGCCCTGACCGCACTCGAAAGCGAAGCCGTCCTGCTCAGCCTCAGGGTTGCCTTTTGGTCGATGCTGATCAGCCTGCCGGTGGCGATTGCCGTGGCCTGGCTGCTGGCGCGCAAGAGCTTTTACGGCCATGCCCTGGTCAACGGCCTGGTGCATTTGCCATTGGTTATGCCGCCGGTCGTCGTCGGCTATTTGTTGCTGCTGCTGCTCGGGCGCAACGGCGCGCTGGGCGCTTGGCTGTTCGATTGGTTCGGCATTTCCGTCGCCTTTACCTGGCGCGGTGCGGCGGTGGCCTCGGCGGTGATGGCCTTTCCCCTGATGGTGCGCGCCGTTCGCCTGTCGCTGGAAAGTATCGATGTGCGCTTGGAATCCGCCGCGCGGACCTTGGGCGCACCGCCGATTTGGGTTTTTGCGACTGTCAGCCTGCCACTCATGGTGCCGGGTATTTTGACCGGGGCGATGCTCGCCTTTGCCCGCGGCTTCGGAGAATTCGGTGCCACCATCACTTTCGTCTCCAACATTCCCGGCGAAACCCGCACGTTGCCCATCGCGCTTTACAGCATGACCCAGGTGCCGGGCGGGGAGAGCGGCGCGCTGCGCCTGCTGATCCTCTCCGTCATCATCGCCATGCTGGCGCTGCTCGCCTCTGAGTTCATGGCGCGCCGTGTGCGCGCGCGATTGCAAGGATAGGAAGATGGAGATCAATCTTCAAAAGCGCCTCGGCGATTTCAATCTCGATGTCGCCTTCGACCTGCCGCCGCAGGGCATTACCGCGCTGTTTGGCCGCTCCGGCGCCGGCAAGACCACGCTGGTCAATATGATGGCCGGCTTGCTGCGCCCGGATGGCGGCGTCTTCCGCATCGATGGGCAAACTTTGTTTGATTCCCAAGCCGGCGTGAACGTCAAGCCGGAGCGCCGGCGCGTCGGCTACGTGTTTCAAGAGGGCCGCCTGTTCCCCCATCTCAGCGTCAAGTCGAACCTCTATTACGGCCGACGTTTCGCGCCCAAAGGCGAGCGCTATGTGGACGCCGCACAAATTATCGAGCTGCTCGGCCTGAACAGTCTCTTGGCGCGCCGCCCGGCGTCCCTCTCGGGCGGCGAGAAGCAGCGCGTTGCCATCGGCCGGGCGTTGCTATCGGAGCCCCGCCTGTTGCTCATGGACGAGCCTCTGGCGGCGCTCGATGCGGCACGCAAGAGCGAGATCATGCGCCATATCGAGCGTCTCCGCGATGAGATTGGCGTGCCCATCGTTTATGTCAGTCATTCGCTCGATGAAGTGGCGCGCCTTGCCGATCACATGGTCTTGCTCGCCGACGGCGGCGTTGTCGCCACCGGCTCGGCGGTCGATATCATGAGCCGGGCGGATCTCAGTCCGCACACCGGGCGGCACGAGGCCGGCGCGCTGATCGAGACCCGCGTTGACGGGCATGATTCCTTCGGCCTGACCGGGCTCGCCTTTCCCGGCGGCGTGTTGCGCGTCTCCGGCCTCGATTTGCCGGTCGGAACCGCCGTTCGCGCCCGCATCCGCGCCCGGGACGTCGCTATCGCCACATCGCCGCCTCAGGATCTCAGTATTTTGAATGTGTTCCACGGACGCATCGCCGAGATGATACCGAGCGGTGCGGCGGCGATGGATTTACAACTCGATGTTGGCGTCAAGCTGCGGGCGCGTATTACCGCGCGCTCGGCGCATGAGCTCGGCCTGGCGCCCGGCACGGAAATCTATGCGCTGATTAAGAGCGTCGCCATCGATCGCCACAGCCTCGGCCTGGCCGAACCGCCGAAACGCAACTGACTGAATCGCGATTGACCGGGTTAGGTGAAACTGAGACCCTTGATAAAGATAGTTTGAATCTTGCAAGGAGTACGAAACATGGAAGATGCGGTGCCGACAAGGCTAATCGACAATGACCGGGTGCGTGTTACCGAGTGGAAGTTTGGGCCGGGCTCACATACCGGCTGGCACCGTCATGAAATGGATTATGTCGTCGTGCCGGTGACCAACGGAAAGCTTCATCTCAAAGAGCCGGATGGCGAGCGCACGATCGAATTGGTGCTCGGCCAGCCCTATTTCCGTGAGGAAGGGGTCGAACATGACGTCATCAATCCAAGTGAGATTGATGACGTCATATTCATCGAAGTGGAGACCAAGTAGCGCTTCTACGCTCAGGCGGCGAGTTGCGGCTGGGTCTCGGTGAAGCTGCCCCGCCCTGACATGCGCTCCTGCCAAGCCTGAATATTGCGGCATTTGGCAAGCACCGCCTCGCCCTCCGGCATGGCCGGCAGGTAGGCGATCATGGGTGTGACGAAGAGGTCGGCGAGACTTGGCTCCGCACCGGCGAGATAAGGCGCGCCGGCGAGCGCACCATCGACAATGGCGAGCTGGCTGTCCACGGCCGGGAGGTTTTCCTTCAGCGCATCCTCATCGACCGGCACGCCGCGCATCGGATAAACCAAGCGAGGCACGATCAGGCCGCGCACGATCGTGGCGTACAGGTAATCGACATAGACGCTCACCCATTGGGTCATGCGCGCCCGCGCTGCCGGAGCGGCCGGCTGCAGCGCCGGGCCATCAAACGCTTCGTCGAAATAACGCGCGATGGCGAAGGTCTTGAACAGATGTACATCTCCATGGGTCATGGCCGGCATCTTGCCGAACGGATGCAATTTCAAATAGCCGTCCGTGCCCATTTCAGGGTCGACCAGGCTATAGGCGAGACCTTTTTCTTCCGCCGCCAGGCGCGCCGTGCGCGCATAGGTGCTGGCCGCAAATCCGTGAATTACGATATCGCTCATTTCAGGCACTCCCGGTTATGGTTTCTTGGAAACATTCAAGGGCACTGGTCCAGCCCTCATTGTGCGCCGTTACGGCGCCTTCGCTGGGCAGGTTGCTGTGCGTCAATTTGATTTCGGTCGCGTCGCCGACAGTGGTGAAGGTGATGGAGACCAGCATTTCATGGCCGGCCATGTCGCCGCCTTCCCAAATCCAGGTCATGGATAGGAAGTCATGCGGCGAGATTTCCTTGAATTCACCGTGCAGCCAATGCTCGCTGTCATCCGGCGCGCGCATGCACAGGCGGTAGGCACCACCGGGTGTGGCATCGAACGTGTCGATTTCAGTGTTAAAGCCCTTCGGACCTCACCAATGTTTTAGCTCATCCTTATCGACCCAGGCGCGGAACACATTTTCCCTTGTTGCCTGAAATACACGCGTAAGTTCCAGTGATAGGCTCTCCACGGCCTGCGCATCAGTCATTTTTCGTTCTCCTTGGGTTTGTTTGTTGGTTGAGCATTCGAATTTTCTTGTTCGCGTTCGAGATATTCGGCGAGCGCATCAAATTGATCGTCCCAGAACCGCCGATAGGTCTCGACCCAATCCGACGCCGCTTTAAGAGGTGCGGCATCCAATGCGCAGCGCCGTACACGGCCATCTTTGTGGCGCAATACGAGGCCGGCATTGCGCAGCACCCGTAGGTGCCGCGATATGGCGGGAAGCGAGATATTGAAGGGTTCCGCCAACTCGCCCACGCTGGATTCGCCCTCCGCGAGTCGCGCCAATATGGCGCGCCGCGTCGGGTCGGCGAGAGCCGAGAAGACATTGTCGAGCATCTCTTGTTGATATTTAACCATATGGTTAAATATAGGGTTGGTCGGGCGTTTGTCAAGGGAGACAGGGTGCGGATATAGCGGATGTCACCGAACCGTCATAAAACGGTATCGTTTCGGACGCCTGGGGTCCTTAG
>JAPYQV010000132.1 GCA_029937205.1 Alphaproteobacteria bacterium | reverse complement strand
CTATCACACCGCACACACGCCCTCGGCAAATGTGTTCGCGGACCTCGCGCTTTATTTCTCGGCGACACTTGGCGCCTACACGGCAGCAAGCTTCCTCCTCGGTCGGATATTTCTCGCAAGATTGGATACTTGGATGCGGACCACGATTCTGCTTGCACCCCTCGCTGCTATTTTCGTTTTTCAACTTGGTCCCGATGTGTTCCATCAGGCGATACTGCTTTATATCGGCGTCTCGTTTTTCTTCAGCTTCTTCCGGCGCTACGGCGGCTGCGAGGTTATGTCAATCCCCGGCCTCCTTCTCCGGACACGCCAAGGCGTCTATTGCCCGCTCAATGTCATCGATGCCGTGGAAAAGGCGATCGTGGATCGCAAGCCATAGGAGCGCTGATGGCCTGGACGCGCCGGATCGCCGGCCGGAACGGGGATGATATGGCTTTCACTATCCAACACCGGCAGGCCGGCCTGTTTTGAGCTCAGCTTTGCAGCGTTCCGCGCGGTTTTCCGTTTGGAAGTTTCATTAGGGTGATTGCTGTCACCACAAGTGTAATGCTTGTGAGGACGAGAGCAGCTGAGAAACTCTGCGTAAGGTCGTAGACCAGGCTGCCGAATATCGGGCCAATGATTTGGCCCGTTGCGAACGCCGCAGTCATCACAGCGATGACACCCGTGACCTGGTCTGGGTGCGCGGTTCGATGCGCTTCTCGTAATCCAACCATGGTAATGATCATGAAGGTTCCGCCGACGCAGATGCCGGCGATGATGATCGACAATAGGTGAGGGTAAATTACCGGCAAGAGCAACCCAAAGGCCATAATCACCTGGCTGGTTACCCATATTTGACGATTGGAAAAGCGCCGCTGAAATTTGGCGGCAAGGAGCGTAGACAGGAATGCAGACATTCCGAAAACCGGCCAGCTCCACCCGAAAATGACAGGAGACTGAGCAAATTCACGCGCCATGATCGGTAGGAAGGTTGCCGGGATAACGTAACCCAGCCCTGCCGCGCCGTAGGCAATAACGGGTCTTGAAATCAGCGCCGCCCGCCGTCGCTTTGGATTGCCGGGAGCAGAACGTGCGGCTGATATTTCGGGTCCAATGTTTATGCATATGGGGAGAACGATCACCAGAGATATCACTCCGAATATCATCCAGCCTGACGCGCTCCCAATATGGCTCACCGTCATTGCAAGTACGCCCAATCCTGCAATGGCAATTCCGGCGCCGACGCCGGAGAATACCCAACCTTGGAGGTTTTCTCGGCCGGTGCTCGCCAGGTATTTGAGGTAATAATTGGCAATCAACACAAGTACCCAAGCGCTGCAGGCACCGCACCAAAAGCGCAATATCAGCCAGATCGAAAAATTATCGGCCATCGCCATGGCCATGGTTGTGAGCGCGATAGAGAGTAGGGAAAGCCGAAACACCGTACGCGGCGAAAGCGGGATGCGCGTGGCGATAACAGCGCCCAGCAAATATCCAAGATAGTGGACGGAGGCCAGCAGACCGCCCTCGCTGATACTGAGCAATCCGTCCTGCCGCATCAAAGGCAGTAACGGCGTATATCCAAATCGGCCGATACCCATTGCGATCGCCAATGACGCATGTCCGGCGATAACAATTCGCATTGGGGAAGTCTGGAGAGAAATAGCGGCCTCGAAATTTGTCGCCCTGAACGTTGCGGCGATTATAGGGCTAAGATAGTATCATAAAAAATGAATTTAACTGATAGTATGTATCATATTTAGAGATATCATGGAGACATAAATGCATGGTTTGGACCTCCGCGCCCTAGAGATTTTTCGCGCAGTGGCCGTTGAAGGAAGCGTTTCCAAGGCGGCGATAAAGCTGAACCGCGTGCAGTCCAATATCAGCACGCGCATTAAGCAGCTCGAACAGCGGTTACAGAAAACGCTTTTTCTGCGCCAGAACAGGGGCCTCACTCTAACGCCGGACGGCCGGTTGCTATTGTCCTATGCAGAGCGGCTCCTCCAACTTTCGATGGAAGCTTCGGAAGCGCTCAACAATGCAAAACCGAGCGGCGTCTTTCGCATCGGCACCATGGAAAGCACGGCCGCCGCCCGGTTGCCCGAAATTCTGTCGCGCTATCACAAGCTTTATCCAGATGTACAGATCGAGTTGGAGACGGATACGGCAGGTGGGCTGACCACCCGTTTATTGAACTATGATGTCGAAATAGCTTTTATTGCCGAACCGTTGTCGTTTGAACGAATTGAAACCCGGCCCGTATTCGAGGAACGGCTGATTCTCGTCGCGCCAAAATCCTTTCCGCCGCTGACGCACATTGATGAAATCAGCGGCAAATCCGTCGTGGCGTTTGAAACGGGATGTGCCTATCGCCGCTATCTGGAGGATTGGCTGCTGGAAATGGGAATAGTTCCGGGCGCCATCATGGCGGTAGGGTCTTATATCGCAATATTGGCCTGCGTCTCCGCAGGTACGGGATACGCTGTCGTGCCCCAATCGATTCTGGATATCATTGCAACAAAGGGCCAATTCCATTGCTATCCCTTGCCGAAAAAGCAGTCGCAAATCAAAACATTGCTGGCTTGGCGGTCGAACTACAGCTCCGTAAAACTTGATGCCCTGCGCGAACTGTTACCCGCTTGATCGCCTTTCGGGCGCTGACTTCAGCGCCAGTCATAAATCAGGCCGGATCAGCTGAAAGCCGCTCTGGAATTAAATTGATTGAGGACGATTCAAAAAAGTATTAGCTGACGAGATCGAGCCCCAAACGTTGCCACACCTCGGCGAGTGACGTGACCAGCCGGTCCATCATGACATCGTCATGCAACGGGCTCGGCGTGATACGCAAGCGCTCGGTGCCCTTCGGCACGGTGGGATAGTTGATCGGCTGGATGTAGATGCCGTACTCGGAGAGCAGCAGATCGCTGGCCTCTTTGCAGCGCACCGGATCGCCGACCAATACGGGGACGATATGGCTTTCGCTGTCCATTACCGGCAGGCCGACTTTCTTAAGCTCTCTTTTGCAGCGCGCCGCGCGGTCCTGATGGCGGATGCGCTCGGCATTGCTTTCTTTCAGGTGGCGCACGCTGGCGAGCGCGCCGGCGGCAATCGCCGGCGGCAGAGCCGTGGTGAAGATGAATCCGGGCGCGAAGCTCCTGACCACATCGATCAGTACCGCCGAGCCGCTGATATAGCCGCCCATGATGCCGAATGCTTTGGCCAGCGTGCCTTCGATTACCGTCAGGCGGTCCATCAGGCCTTCCTGCTCGGCAATGCCGCCGCCGCGCGGGCCGTAGAGGCCAACCGCGTGCACTTCGTCGAGATAGGTCATGGCACCGTAGAGCTCGGCCACATCGCAAATCTCTTTGATCGGCGCGATATCGCCGTCCATGGAATAAACCGATTCGAAGGCGACGAGCTTGGGCACGGACGGATCGGCCTCGCGCAACAGGCGCTCGAGATCGGCCGGATCATTGTGCTTGAATATGGTCTTGGTGGCGCGGCTGTGGCGGATGCCCTGAATCATCGAGGCATGGTTAAGCGCGTCCGAATAGACATGGCAGTTGGGCAGAACCTGGGCCAACGTGCTCAGCGTCGCTTCGTTTGAAATATAGCCCGACGTAAAGACCAGCGCCGCTTCCTTGCCGTGCAGATCGGCAAGCTCACGTTCCAACGTCACGACCGGATGGGAGGTGCCGGAAATGTTGCGCGTGCCGCCGGCGCCGGCGCCGTAGGCCTTGATCGCATCGGTCATCGCTTTGAGCACGGCGGCATTCTGGCCCATGCCGAGATAATCGTTGCTGCACCAAATGGCGACATCGCCGATTTCCTCGCCGCTGCCGGTATAGCGCCGCGCATGGGGGTAGTTGCCGGCATGGCGCGCCAGCTCGGCGAACTCGCGATAGTTGCCCTGATCCTTCAATTCCGAGATTTTCTCGGCAAAAAAGGCGTCGTAATCAATGTGATCGTGATTCATTGCTTAATCTTCCACCCACGAGGCGTTTGAAGCCTCACTTAGTATTGCCCAAACATCCCGCATGTTAAACAAACTTTATTTACACTTTCTAATGACGTATTAAATTCAGGGACAATACTCAGCCCAAGATTATGCCGAATAACCCATGCTAATGCCTCTTCTAACCTATTGTTTAGATTGCCTTAATTTTGCCTGCGCCGCAGCGAGACGGGCGATTGGTATGCGGTACGGCGAACAGGACACATAATTCAGCCCACATTTCTCGAAAAAGTGAATGGAAGCCGGGTCGCCGCCATGCTCGCCGCAGATGCCGAGTTTGAGGTCGGGACTCGATTCGCGGCCGCGCCGGCAGGCGGTTTCGATCAATTCGCCGACGCCTTCCTGATCGAGGCTGGTGAACGGGTCCTGGGCGAACATGCCCTGGCGGACATAGCTTTCCATAAAGCTCGCGGCATCGTCGCGGCTGATGCCGAGCGCGGTCTGGGTAAGATCATTGGTGCCGAAGCTGAAAAACGCCGCCGTTTTTGCAATATCGCCGGCTCGGAGCGCCGCACGAGGTAATTCGATCATGGTGCCGACGCTATATTCCGGTGCCTTGCCATGGGCATCGGCGATTTCCGCCGCCACGCTATCGACCAGGTCTTTCAATATGCGCAGTTCCTTGCCGCCCATCACCAGGGGGATCATGATTTCGAGTTCGACCGCTTCTCCGCCCTCAGCTTTTTCCACCTCAATTGCCGCCTCGAAAATGGCGCGCGCCTGCATTTCATAGATCTCGGGGTGCGAGATACCGAGGCGGCAGCCACGGTGGCCGAGCATCGGATTGTTCTCGCGCAACAACGCGACGCGGCTCGCGACCGCTTCGTATTTCACTCCTGCCGCCTTGGCGACGTCGCGAATCTCCGCTTCGCCGTGCGGCAGGAACTCGTGTAGCGGCGGATCGAGCAGGCGGATCGTCACCGGCAGCCCGGCCATGATCCGGAACAGCTCGACGAAATCCTGGCGTTGCATGGGCAACAGCTTGGCCAATGCTGTGCGCCGCCCCACTTCGTCGTCGGCCAGGATCATCTCGCGCATGACGACGATGCGCATCTCATCGAAAAACATATGCTCGGTGCGGCAGAGGCCGATGCCTTCGGCGCCGAATTTTCGCGCCGTGGCTGCGTCCGCCGGGGTTTCGGCGTTGGCCCGCACCTTGAGCCTGCGGATCTTGTCGGCCCAGCCCATCAGGGTGGCAAAGGCGCCGGTCATTTCCGGCTCGATGGTGGGAATTTTGCCGGCCAGCACTTCGCCGCGCGTGCCGTCGATGGTGATGATGTCGCCTTCGACGATGGTGGTATCGCCGACGGTGAATTTTTTCGCCGCCAAATCGATGCGCACGTCTAGGGCGCCGGTGATGCATGGCCGGCCCATGCCGCGCGCCACCACGGCGGCGTGGCTGGTCATACCGCCGCGGCTGGTGAGGACGGCCTCGGCCGCATGCATGCCGTGGATATCTTCCGGGCTGGTTTCGGGGCGCACCAATATGACCGCCTCGCCCTTGGCGGCGAGGTCCTCGGCGCGCTCGGAGGAAAACACCACTTGTCCAGCCGCCGCACCGGGCGAGGCCGGCAGGCCGTGCGCGAGGATATTGCGCGGCGCGCCCGGATCGAGCCGGGGGTGCAGCATTTGCTCGAGCGCCTCGGGTTCGATACGGGCGACCGCGGCCGCTTCGTTGAGCACGCCTTCGGCCACCATGTCGGTGGCGATCTTCAGTGCCGCCGCCGCCGTGCGTTTGCCCGAGCGCGTCTGCAGCATCCACAGTTTGCCCTTCTGGACGGTGAACTCGATATCCTGCATGTCGCGGTAATGGCCTTCGAGGCGGCGCGATATGCCGCCAAGTTCGGCAAATATCTTGGGCATGGCGGTTTCCAGCGCCGGTTCGCCGGCACCGTCGTCGCTGTTCGCCACCAGGGATTGCGGCGTGCGGATGCCGGCGACCACATCCTCGCCCTGGGCGTTGATGAGGTATTCGCCGTATATCTGATTGTCGCCGCTCGACGGGTTGCGCGTGAAGGCCACCCCGGTGGCACAATCCTCGCCCATATTTCCGAACACCATGGCCTGGATATTGACCGCCGTGCCCCAGCTTTCCGGGATGTCGTAAAGCCGCCGATAGGTGACAGCGCGGTCGTTCATCCACGAATCGAACACTGCGCGCATGGCGCCCCACAGCTGTTCGCTGACATCCTGCGGGAAGGGCGCTTTCAGGCGCGCTTGCACCAGCACTTTATATTGTTCGATCAGGCCGCGCCAATCGTCGGCGCTCATCTCGGTGTCGAGCTGAATGCCAAGCCCTTCCTTGGCGCGTTCGAGCAGATCCTCGAATTCGTGATGGCCGACGCCCAATACCACATCGCCATACATTTGGATGAACCGGCGATAGCTGTCATAGGCAAAGCGCGCATCGCCGGTGCGCTTGGCGAGACCGGCCGCCGTGTCGTCGTTGAGTCCGAGATTAAGCACCGTATCCATCATGCCCGGCATGGACGCGCGGCTGCCCGAGCGCACCGACACCAGCAGCGGGTTATCGGGGTCGCCAAATTTGGCGCTTGCCACCGCTTCGATGTGCTTGATGCCGCTCTCGACTTGCGCGCTGAGAGATTCGGGGAATTTCTTGCCATCGCTGTAATAGGCGGCACAAAGCTCGGTCGAGACGGTGAAGCCGGGCGGCACCGGCAGCCCGAGCACCGCCATCTCAGCCAGATTGGCGCCCTTGCCGCCTAAGAGATCGCGCATCGCCGCCGAGCCTTCCGCCGTGCCGCCGCCGAAATTGTAGAGCCACTGAGTCATTATAAGAGACAGGTCATGCGGGAAATCAGCCCTCGATTTTGGAGAAGTCGGCGATGCGGTCGAGCGAATCGCGAATTTCGGACAAAAGATTCAGCCGGTTGATTCTGAGTGCCGCGTCCTCGGCGTTGACCGTCACGTCATCGAAGAACGTGTCCATCGGTTGGCGCAGGCCGGACATGATCGCCATGGCGTCTTCAAATTTTTCCTGCTCAAGTGCCCCGCTGGTGCGTTCGTTGACGTCCTGGATCGCGCTATGCAATGCGCGTTCCTGTTCCTCGGCAAAGAGCGCGGCATCCGGCTTGGCGGCGTAGGATGTGCCATCCTTCTTCTCCTCAATGCGGAGAATATTGGCGGCCCGCTTATAAGCCGTGAGCAAATGTTCGCCGTCTTCGCTGCCGAGAAATCCGCCGAGCGCCTCCAAAGGGACGGAGCGGTCGCGGTCCATCGCAG
>JAPYQV010000131.1 GCA_029937205.1 Alphaproteobacteria bacterium | reverse complement strand
GAGAAGCTGCGCATTGATCAGGCTGGACACTTCATCGTTAATTCCGCCGGTCAAAAAGATAATACGCTCTTTCAGGAGCCGCGAAAAAATATCGTACGAGCGCTCGCCACGATTTGTCTGTTCGACAACCATGGGAACGAGCGTGTTTGCATAGGTATCAATTATATCGGCCATTGCCGCTTTCTCCTTTAGGGCGTTGCTCTATTCGTCTTTCGCTGCCTTGGCGGCCGATTTTGCGGATTTTGCTCCGCTCTTTGCACTCTTGGCCTTTGGTTTTGTCGTGAGTTTTGCGGCGCTCTTCTTCTTTGTCGGTTTCTTGTCGTCGCCGGATTTGTCGTCATCAGACTTATCGTCATCGGATTTCTTGCTGGCTGCCTTCTTTTTCGCCGCAGGTTTGGCAGCGGTTTTCTTTTTTGTTGCCGCCTTCTTTTCCTTCGCTGTGTCTTCTTTGGCGATCGCCTCTTCTTCATCCGGGTCGCGGAACAGTTCTTCCACATCCACCACGTTGTCTGTCACGTCGGCAAGCTCGGTCAGGAAGGCGACAACCTTGTCCTCGAAGACCGGCGCGCGGAACCGTTCCAAGGCATTCGGATTGGAGCGATAGAATTCCAGCACTTGTTGCGGATTGGAAAATCCACGGGCGCTTTCCAACGCCGCATTGAGCAGATCGTCACGCTCAATCGTAATTTCGTTCTGTCGGCCGACTTCCGACAGCAGCAAACCAAGGCGGACACGCCGTTCGGCAATTTGCCGATACTCTTCTTCCGCTTCCTCTTCGCTCTGACCGGTTGCGTCCTCGAATGTCAATTCGGCCTGCTCCAAATCCTTTTTGACTTGCGCCCAAATGGTTTCAAATTCCTGCTCTATCATGCCGGTCGGAACGTCGAACGCGTAGCGCTCGGCCAGCAGATCAAGCAGCGAACGCTTCAAACGCGCCTTGGAGGCTTCATCGAACTGCGCCTTCAAACGCTCGCGCACCTTGTCGGACAGGGCGGCAAGATTGTCGAATCCCTGTCTGGCCGCCATTTCGTCATCGATCGTCACATCCTCGCGCACGCGCAATTCCTTGACATCCACTTCAAACACCGCCGGTTTTCCGGCTGCCTCTTGCTGCGGATAATCCTTGGGGAAATCAACGTTTACCAAGAGGTGCGCGCCGGCCTTGACGCCAATGAGTTGATCTTCGAAACCGGGAATGAACGAGCCGCTGCCGAGCTCGATCTCGAAATCTTCGGCGGACGTCCCCTCCAGTTCAACACCTTCAATTGTGCCCTTGAAGTCGATCAGCAGGGCATCGCCCACTTCGGCCGCGCGCGCCTCCTCAACCTTGGTGAACTTTTTGTCGGCATCGGCAATACGCTGAAGGCCATCATTCACCTTCTCGTCATCGACCTCCGCAACCGGGCGCGTGAGCGAAACTTCCGACAGATTGCCGATTTCGATTTCCGGCAAGATCTCCATATCCATCTTGTACTCAAGATCACTGCCGTCGCTGTAATCGGTGATTTCGATTTTGGGCTGTAATGCCGGGCGCAATTCGCGCTCTTCAATCGCCTTTTGAGAGCTCTTTTGTATCGTGCGCTCCAGCACCTCGCCCAACACCGAAGGCCGGTATTGGCGGCGGATGATGGAAAGCGGCACCTTACCGGGGCGGAAGCCTTTCATCTTTACCGTCTTGCTCAACTCCAGCAAACGGCCTTCGACCTCGGCTTCCACGTCGGAAGACGGCACGATAATTTGAAATTCTCTCTTAAGGCCCTCCGAAAGGGTCTCGTTAACCTGCATGACTCACCGTTCTTCGATTTTCATCAATATAAAATACGCAAAAATAATCACAAATCAGTATATGGCCCGCCTGGGCCTGCAGAAAAGTGGTGCGGGCGAAGGGACTCGAACCCCCACGGCTTTCACCACGTGGTCCTAAACCACGCGCGTCTACCAATTCCGCCACGCCCGCGCGTGCTTACCACATGGCCATATTAATCTGCTCAACGCACAATCGTCAGCGCCAGCGGGTGCATATAGCATAACAAACCCCCATGAAGACAATACCAAGTGTATCAGGCCGAATGCTTAGCGCTCGCTGCGCGGCAGCAGGGACTTGACGGCCGTCGATGCCACGATGCGCCGTTCCCCCTTGAAGGCCTCGTGGTTGGCCTCGATATCGCCCGGTTTATAGCGATAATTGACCATCATTCCAAACGATTGCCGCAAACCCGGCGCGGAATTGTCGGCGAGGAAATTTAGCCGTTCGATGCGCGCGCCGTTGCTGAGATGGAAGCGTGCGACGCGATCGAGAGGCTCATCGGAATCGTCACGCGCCAGCAGTAAATATCTTGCCGCCAGCCGTGTCAGGGGTTGGCGCAGCGCTTCCACGGCTCTCTCGTCGCGCTGCCAGGGGGATGCCAGTAAATCGGCAATGAGCCCGCCATCGCCTTCGCTTGAAACCGCTATACTCGTGAGCGCCCGTAATTCCGTGGCGCTGAACAAGCCGTCGCCTTCGGCGGCCAGACGGCGCTCCATCCAGGCACGGAAACCCGGCATGGGCGACAGCGTGGCCGCGGATTTAATTCCCGGTAACTCTCTGGTGACATCATCGAGCACATGTTTGATCAAAAATTCGCCGAAGGAAATTCCGCTCAGACCGCGCTGGGCATTGGAAATTGAATAGAAAATGGCGGTATCCACGGCTTTGCTGTGATCTTCGGAATCGCCCGGTTGGAGCAATTCCTGAACATTGTCGGCCAATCCTTCAACCAAGGCGACCTCGACAAAGATCAGTGGCTCATCCGCCATATTGGGATGAAAGAAGGCGTAAAATCGCCGGTCGGCAGAATCCAAGCGATGTTTCATGTCCTGCCACGAGCGAATCGCGTGGACGGCCTCGTAATTCGCCAATTTCTCGAGCAAGGCGGCCGGCGCGCTCCACGTAATGCGCTGCAAATAAAGCAAGCCGACATCAAACCACGACGACAATAATTCCTTCAAATCCCCATCGAGCGCCGCCAATTGCGCATCGTCGCCCATAACTTGGCGCAGCTCGGCACGCATATCGACAAGGAACTTAACCCCGTTCGGCAAGGCGCTGAATTGTTTCAACAGGCTCATGCGCGGTGGCACCAGGGATTTGCGCAAGCGGCGGTACGCCGCCCTTCTTGCTGTCTTGTCGGAGGCTGACAGCAAGCGTTGTGCTGCTTCGTTGAGTTCCGAATCGTCCACACCAAAATTCGCAAGCAGGCTTAAAAAACGCTTTCGCCCGGCTGAATTCAAAGACAAATAGGTGCGGCCGAGATCGGCGGCGCGGGCGCGCGCAGAGACCGCCCCGCCCCGCCCTTCCAGGCACGCCATTATCTGGCGGTTAATGCGCTCCGCGTCCTCTGGCCGGAGGTCGGGCCGTACCGCGCCGGTGAGTGCGACACGGGCCGAATCCGTCATCTCGCGCCAGGCGTTTCGCAGATTGGCCAAAGTCCTGTCAACCAGGGCGCCGGAACCGTTTGTGGTGCTCATAAGGTCTCGCCTCTCTGCGCCGCCATGGACTTCAAACGCGCCAATTCGCCCGGCAATCCCTCAGTCAAATCCTCGGCGATCAACCCGGGCCCGAAGTGGCGCGCCACCGCTCCGTGCAGCCAGACCGCGGCACAGGCGGCCTCGAACGCCTTCATGCCTTGCGCGAGTAGCCCCAAGGCAAACCCGGCGAGAACATCGCCCGCACCTGCCGTCGCCAAATCGGCGGGAGCATTTGTATTTATCGCGGCGCGCCCGTCCGGCGCGGCGATGACCGTATCTCCGCCTTTGTATATCAGCACGGCCCCGCTTTCTGCAGCGGCCTCGCGTGCGCGGCGCACTTTATCGCTATTGCCACCACCGGAGCCAAATAATCGTCTGAATTCACCCTCATGCGGCGTTAATATCACGTCTGAACTGATTTGTTCAAATAATTGATTTGGTTCAATTTCATATGAAGTCAATGCATCGGCATCGAGGACGCAGGCGCGTTTGGCCGCAAGGATGGCCGAAACGCGATTCCGGGTGTCGTCACCGATGCCGCAACCGGGGCCGATCAGAACGGCATTTTTACGTTCGTCGCGCAAATGTTGCGCCAGTTGTTCGAGCGGCGCCACCATCACCGCAGTCAACTGCGCCGCATATACGTCTAACGCGGATTGAGGTGCGGCCAGCGTGACCAGCCCGGCGCCAATGCGTAAGGCGCCGCGTGCCGCCAAGCGGGCGGCGCCCGAGCTTACCGCGTTGCCACCGACGACCAAGGCATGGCCGCGATCATATTTATGGCCGCTCAATTTCGGCCAGGGATAGGCCGGCAACCATGCGGCGGGGCTGTTCTCGCGCAACGTGACGCCCAGTTCGCCGACAGCCTGATCGGGAATGCCGATATCGGCGACGATGATCTCACCGGCCAGCACACGACCGGGCAATAACAAGTGGGCCGCCTTGCGCCGGCAGAATGTCACGGTCAATGCCGCCTGCGGTGCCGCGCCCATGACTTGCCCGCTATCGCCGTGCACGCCGCTCGGCACGTCGACGGCCACGCAGGGTATCCGCCGGCGATTGATCTCCTCGACCGCATCCCGCGCCCGCCCGCCCAAAGCGCGGGCGAGGCCGGCACCGAACAAGGCATCCACCACCAGCTCGGCATCTTTGAGAACGCCCGCATCCAGCGCTTCCACGCTGCCGTCCCACTGTGCTGCCGCGACAGCGGCGTCGCCGTGCAATTTCTCCGACACCCCCAACAGCGCCAGGCGCACCGGCCATCCCGCCGCTTTCAACAGGCGCGCCACAACGAAGCCGTCGCCGCCATTATTGCCGGGGCCGCAAAGAACCGACACATGGCAGGGCTGCCAGCGTTTGCGGATCTCTTGCGCGATGGCCAGCCCGGCATTTTCCATCAACACGATTCCGGCCGTGCCGAGCGCAATTGCTGCGGCATCCGCGGCATACATTTCTTTGACCGACAGAATTTCGCTTGTGCTCACGTCAAGCACTCACCGTTGGAGCGGGTCCGGTGCGGTAAAGATTGACCCGCATCTCATGCTCAAATCCATAGCCCGCGCCTTTTAAATTCTTGCCCTGCTCAAACAGCGCATTTACGTCGGCGTTGTTGACGTCCTCAAGAGCATAGGAAATATTTTCAGCCGACATGAACTTGGCGACAAAAGAGCCGAAATCGGGAAATTGCCGTTTCAAGCTGTAGTGAATTTCCCATGCCGAAGCGAATATATGTTGCGGCATGCGCAGCAGCGCACCGGACGCCCATGCCCGCACAGCGCTTTGGTCATCGAACATGCGGATCATACCGTCGAACAATCCGCTCGTATCCTGCTCGAGCACATACAACAAACCGTCATTCTCTTTCAAAACACGGCACGCCTCAGCCAGGCAATCATCCATATCATGCGCCTCAATTCGGCTTAGGCAATCGGCGAAAATCACACAATCCACCGTGCCGTCATTCTGCGGCAGGTTCTGCGCAAAGCCCTCGACCAGCGTCACCCGCTGAAAACTGCCCAAGGCGCGATTTACGCGCGCACTCTCAGGATCGTTCTGAAGTGCCAACACGGATGCGCCGCGTTCGGCCAAGGCAAATGCAAGCGCGCCGTCGCCACCGGCAACATCAACGATACGCCGGCCTGGAAGCGGAATCAGGCGCTCCATGGCTTCGATATCGGTGCCGACTTTTATCGTTTCCGGGATCATGTATTCACATCGATTGGTATCTGCCGGCGCAACTCTACACCGATTTTCCTCGGCAAAAACATGCAAAAACATGGTGAAATGCGAATTTCGTTTACCGCCCGGGGACACCCAACGTAGGCTCTCGCACAGCGCCCGAACCTGAGGACGGAAACAAATCGGAATGTCCGAAATTCGCATCTCATTGCAAACCTGCAGACCCGCGGCAGACATTGCCGCGGCCGTGCGTTCCGGCGCATCGCACGCCATCGAACAGGTCGAATCGGCGCGATCACGGATCGACGTCAACGAGCAACAGATCGGCGCCTGGCAGCATTTGGATTGGCAGCTCGCCGACAAGCAGGCGCAACGGGCCGAGCTCGGCGCACTTGCCGGCGTGCCCGTCGGCGTAAAAGACATCATCGACACTTTCGACCAGCCGAGCGAAAACGGCACCGCAGCGGATCGCGGTCGAATTCCTCCTTCAGACGCGACGGCCGTCGCACGCTTGCGTCAAGCCGGGGCCATTATTCTCGGCAAGACCGTGACCACGGAATGTGCCTGCGGGGCGTCGCGCGGCACCCGCAACCCGCATAATTTGCAGCACACACCGGGCGGCTCGTCGAGCGGTTCGGCCGCCGCCGTTGCCGCCGGCATGGTGCCGCTCGCGCTCGGCACGCAAACCGCAGGGTCAGTTATCCGCCCGGCCGCCTTTTGCGGTGTGTGGGGGATGATGCCGAGCCTTGGGACCATCCCGTGCACTGGCTCTCTCAAACTCTCAGAGACGTTGGATCATATCGGCGTGTTCGCCAATACGGCCGAGGATTTGGCGCTTGGGATCGACGTCATGTCGGGCGAGGACGGCAATGACCCGATCGCCGCAGGACTCGCCTCGATCCGGCTCGCCGCCGCGCTGACTCAACCGCTCGCGCCGCCGCGCCTCGCCTTCCTGCGCGGCCCAACCTGGAGCGAGGTCGAACCCGGCTGTGCCGCGCAATATGAAAAACTGGCGCAAGATCTGGCTGCCGAACCGCTCGATATGGGTGCCGATTTCGCCGATATTGTCGACGCGCACCAGACCGTCATGTTCGCCGAAATAGCGCACAATATGTGGCCGCTTTATGAGCGCGCCGGCGCGATGCTTTCGCAAATGATGCGCGCACGGCTGGTCAAGGGCCGCGCCATCGGGGCGGCGGATTATCTCCGCATGCGCGCGCGCATCTTTGCCATGCGCATGGCTTTCAATGATGTGATGGGTGATTTCGATGCTGCCATCACCGCGCCAGCGCCGGGCGAAGCGCCGCTTGGCCTGGAGAGCACCGGCAGCCGGTTGTTGACGCTCGCCTGGACCACCCTTGGCGTGCCAGCGGTAAATGTACCCGGCATGACCGGCCCGGGCGGCCTCCCGATCGGCGTCCAGGTGGTGGGCCGGCGCGGCGACGACGCTCAGGTATTGCGTGCCGCGGCCTGGATCGGGCAACATCTGGCGGATGCATAATACCAAGGAGCGATGATAATGACTCATAGGGACGGCTTGCCAAGGTTTTCGGCTAGGAGCGTGGGGCGTGGCGATGCGGCACA
>JAPYQV010000130.1 GCA_029937205.1 Alphaproteobacteria bacterium | reverse complement strand
ATATTACCGACCAATTGCATAGCCCTGCATCCAGCGCGGATTGGCACCCGCTTTCAATAGGCCCTCTTCCTTGGCGGCGGCAGTGAGACGACCGAGGCTCCAATCATCCTCAATGACCACATTGTGGCCGCGGCGGCGGAGTTCGTCGATGGTCGCCTGGGGGAAACGTCCCTCCATCGTTAAATTTCCGGGCTCACATTCGCGCGGATAGAATGAGGACGGCCAGTGAGCGCTGTTGAAACTGGGCGCTTCGATGGATTCCTGTAGGTTCATGCTAAAATGGACGTGGCGAAGAAACATATGGGTTGACCATTGGTCCTGCTGATCGCCGCCCGGCGTTCCCCAGGCCAGGTAAGGCTCGCCGTCGCGGAGCGCCATCGACGGCGTCAAAGAAGTACGGGGGCGTCGTTTTGGCCCGATGCAGGACGGTGAGCGCTCATCCAGCCAATACATCTGGGCGCGGTTGGTCAGGCAAAAGGCGAGCCCTGGTATTGCGGGCGAGCTTTGCAGCCAGCCACCGCTCGGCGTTGCTGAGATCATATTGCCGAAACGGTCGATGATATCTAAATGCACCGTGTCGCCCTCGATAACGCCTTCTGCCTTCGGTACATCCGCGCTAAACTCATCCTTGGCGACGGTAGGCTCACCGATGCCAAAGGCGCTGGCCGAGGCGAGATTTCCGGTTTTCTGGCGTTCGAATACCGGGCCGCCGAAGCCTGGGATATCGCCCGGGCGCAGCTCCATTGATGCGGTGTCGCCAATAAGTTTGCGTCTGGCCGCATTGTAATCGTCACTGAGCAGCGTCTCCATGGGAATTTCAGAGAAATTCGGATCGCCGTAGAAACTTTCGCGGTCGGCATAAGCGAGCTTGGCACATTCCTGAACCAAATGGATAAAATCTGGATCTGTTGCCGACATGCCGGATAAATCGAAACCTTTGAGCAAGGCCAATTGCTGTAGCATCACCGGCCCTTGGCCCCAGGGGCCAGTCTTAAAGACGGTGTAATTGTGGTAGTCGTAACTCAGCGGCTCCTCGAGAGTGGCTTCCCATTCCGCCATGTCCGATCCGCGTAAAAGCGCGCCATTGCGTTGGCCGGTTACGTCGAGGACTTCGGTGGTTTGGCAAAAGGCGTCGATAGTCTCGGCAATAAAGCCTTCAGACCATATCTTGCGGGCCGCGGCAATCTGCTGTTCTCGAGTGCCGCCGGTGGATTCCGATTCCTTTATGATCCTGGTATAGGTCGCCGCCAAAGTAGGGTTTTTGTATAAAGATCCAGGCAGGGGAACCTTACCGTCTGGCAGCCAAAGATCAGCCGATGTAGTCCATTCAGTTTGAAATAACTCCTGAACTTGCTCGATTGCCGCCGAGACTTTTGGCACCAAGGGACAGCCATTTTGGGCATAATCGATCGCCGGAGCTAGAACCTCGCGGAGTGTCATTGTGCCATAATTATGCAGTAAAAGCATCCAGGCGTCGAAGGCACCGGGCACAACGGCAGACATCAGACCATTACCGGGCATGATATCAATACCAAGATTTTGGTAGGCCTCCAACGTCGCCATCGCTGGGGCGACGCCTTGGCCGCAGATGACTTTGGTTTCATTGCTGGCGGCGTGATAAAGGATAATCGGCACTTCGCCAGCCGGGCCATTCAGTTGAGGTTCGGCAATTTGCAGTGCGAAACCGGTCGCTACAGCGGCGTCAAAGGCATTGCCGCCTTTCTCCAATATGGCCATACCAACACTTGTCGCCAGCCAATGGGTCGATGCAACAACGCCGAATGTGCCTAGAATCTCCGGGCGGGTGGTGAAATTACTCATAAAAGTCCTCTCAGAAAGATAATTTTTTCGGACCTTATCAGACACTCTAGAGGAGCGGCAATAGCAATTCTCTTCCGTCGATTACGATCCAACTTTGAAGGATGCGGTTAACCCGCGTAGCGCAGCGATAACGCTAAGGGCGGTGATTTTCCCAGTGCGGATGTTCTCTTCTGAGGGAATGTTCTTAATGGTCGCTTCAAAACTGGCGCTATCGGCATCGACCTTGAAGTGCTGAATGTTACGATCCACCGTCGGGTCTGCCCAAATCTCCAACTTTGTCCGATCCGGCCCAATACCCGCCAGACTAAGCGCAGCGGCAACATTGACATTAGCAGGAAAACCCCGCGCGCCATCGCGCGCGCTGCCGTCAAATATCTTAGTTGGCTCTGTTATAGCGTTGATGTCGATGTTGTGCTCAACGACGTAGGGGGCGCCGACAAAACCAGCGGGCGGTTTCCGGGTGACCATAGTTACTGACGTGATTTCACCCTCTGCGGCGGCGCGCACCGCATCAAGCGCGATCAATGCGCCGGTTGGAATAATTATGCGAGCATGGGTTGAATTGGCCAATCCAACAAGATCGTCATACTGGAGTATGCAGCCAACGCTGATCGGGACAAAAATTAGACCCGCCTCCAATGCTGGTACAGCAACATCACGAAAGACCGCACTTGGCGCACATTCAACAACGACATCGGAGATACCGGCCAGCTCGCTCAAAGCAACCACGGGCACATTTGTCTTGAAGTCAGACATGTTATGGCGTGCTTTTTCGGTATCCTGGGCAGAGATTGCGGCCAGTTCCAATCCGGGAATTCCACCTTCATCCAGAACACGAGCCACCTTCAATCCGATCGCTCCCAACCCACCAATGCCGACCTTAAGAGTTTCCCCGGAAGTTTCAGAGCGCCTTTTGATCATAAAAAAAACCTATTTTTATTACTTGAATATCTTGACATGCTTTAGGATGAATAGGTTAGACTATGGAAGCAGGTTTTCGCAAGACAAGAGCTTGGTAGCTACGTCAAGGATTTAATGTCTTTTGTGGGTGCTTGAAAAATTAACCACTAAAAAAATTTAAATTAATCAAAGGAGATTTTCATGACTAAAAAAATCGTACTATCATTAGTAGCGGGAGCGGCACTTGCGGTTTCTGCAATTGCGGCGGCGCCGACAAGCGTCTCTGCTGCACCTAGCTTTTCATGCGGCACTGCCCGCTTGATTGTGCCATGGGGTGCCGGTGGCGGAACCGACGTGATCTATCGCATCGTTGCCAATGCCGTAAACGAATCAGGTGCAAAACCTGGTTTGCAAGTGGTTAATATCGGTGGCCAAGGCGGCAACAAAGGTGCAAAAGAAGCCCGCAAATCAAAGAATGATGGGTGCACATTGTTTGCCATCCACCAAAGTGCGATGACCAGTTATTTCACTGGGCGGGTCAATTTCAGTTTTGAAGCTTTTGAGCCAGTGGCTTTGATGACACGTACGCCAGGTTTTGTCGGCGCGGCAGCAAAAACACCGTGGAAAAACATGGCGGATTTGATCGCTGATGCGAAGAAGCGCCCCGGCAAAATTCTCGCTGGTGGTACCTTGGGATCAACCAGTCAGTTTTTCTTCCTCCTCATCGAGGATGCGACCGGCATTAAATTCAAGCACGTCCCTTATGATGGCACTCGCCAGCGTATGACGGCGTTATTGGCAGGCAATATTGAATTGGGTGAAATCAACCTGACCAGCGCCCGTAAGCATATCGAGGCTGGTAAATTGAAAGCGCTCGGTTATGTTGGTCCAACACGCCGCTTTTTGAAAGATGTTCCGACGATGGATGAACAGGGTATCAAGCTCATTTATGGTGTTGAGCGGGGCATTGTTCTGCCAAAAGGCACTTCCGGCGATATAATAAACCATTGGGAAAGCGCTTTGCTGAAAGCGTGCAAAAGCACAAAAGTTCGTGATGCTTTAGCTAAAAAAGGAACGGTTACAATTTGCAAAAATGCGGCTGAGTACGGACCTTACAACAAAGCGACCTTTAAAAAGTGGAAAGGCATTGCCAAAAAAGTTGGTGCCTATAAACGTAAAGACTAAATTGTAAATTAGCCGGGTTCTTGGTGGTTAGTATCATCTGGAACCCGGTTAGTCTTTATCTACATCTACTCTGAAAGAAGTTTTCATGGCACGATTGAATAGGGATTCCATTTGCGCGATTATCATTTTATTGGCAGGCGGTATTTTCTTTTGGGCGACTTTCAAAATTCCAGATATGAATTATGAATCGCTGGGGTCCGAGATCTGGCCACGGGTTATTCTTGTTTTGTTGTTTTTATTGACCGCGGGATATTTGTTCCAGTCCATGAAGCAGGGCCCGGACGAAGCCTCTGAGGGCGGTGGAATTGTTGGCTGGGCCGGACGGTACCGCAATGCGCTTTGGTGCTATGGCCTGTTCTTTTTGTTTCTTTTTACGCTGGATTATTTAGGAATGCTGATCGGCGGCGTTTTATTTGTTTTTGCCACATTGACAGCTCTCGGTGATCACTCACTTCGCGCCCATGTTATTCATGCAGCAATCGCGTTAGTTTCTATAACCTTCATGTGGTCGATTTTCACTTTTGGGCTTAAAGTTATTTTGCCCCAAGGTGAAATTTTTTCCGCTTGGTAATTGATTAAAAAGGACCAGGCAAAATAATGTTGGAAAATTTCTTAACCGCTTTAGTCACCATATTCGAATTTAAGACTATTCTGTTGATGCTTGTGGGCACGGCCGCTGGTCTGACCGCTGGCGCTATCCCTGGTTTCACAATTGCCATGGCGGTAATTCTAACGCTGCCCTTCACTTTCTCTATGCCGCCGATACAAGGGCTCGCGACAATGATTGGCGTTTTTGTTGGAGGCCTTTCTGGTGGTTTGATGTCAGGCATGTTGGCTGGTATCCCGGGCACCCCATCCTCTATCGCAACGACCTTTGACGGTTTTCCTATGACTCGAGCGGGCAAACCGGGACTAGCGCTCGGCCTCGGTGTGTGGTCGTCGTTTTTTGGTGGGTTAATTAGTGCTGTGGCCTTGGTCTTGTTGGCACCGCAATTGGCTGATCTTGGTCTGGAATTTGGCCCGTGGGATTATTTCTCGCTGGTGCTTTTCGCCCTTACGATTACGGCCAGCTTGGCCGGCGATAATATGCTAAAAGGATTGATCGCCGGTGTTGTTGGCTTGCTGGTTGCCACCATTGGCGAAGACGATATTAATGGCGTCGCCCGGTTCAACTTTAACATTGAGACACTTGAATCCGGTTTCCAATTTCTGCCGGTTTTAATCGGTCTGTTTGCCTTTAGCCAGCTTTTGAGCGACGTCAAAGATCGCGAGCGTGCTAAGCAAGCTTTGATGAGTGATACCGGGACAGTTGTGAAGGTTGAGCATATTCAGGCGATCAAAATGATCTTTAGCCGTTGGCGGAATCTTCTTAGGTCTTCTTTTATCGGTATTTTTGTTGGTATCCTACCAGCGGCAGGTGGCTCGATTTCGAATATCCTCGCTTATGATCAAGCAAAGAAGGCTTCTAAAACACCTGAAAAATTTGGCACCGGTGAGCCCGATGGCATTATCGCGCCGGAAAGTTCGAATAACGCTACGGCAGGCGGTGCGCTGATCATTATGATGGCTTTGGGAATTCCAGGTGACATTGTTGCAGCGGTGATGCTGGGCGCGCTTCTCATTCATGATGTGGTGCCGAGCCCGACATTTATCACCGAGAATGCTGTCATCGCGTATGGTATTTTTATCGCTTTCTTTATCGCTCATCCCATGATGATTCTCCTGCAAGCTGTTTGCCTGCGGGGCTTCCTTCTGGTGACCCGAGTGCCGATGTATACTTTGGCGGCGGTGATTTTCGCCTATTGTGCGGTCGGTGTCTTTGCCTTGGAAAATTCCATCAATGATCTGTGGACCTTACTGGTCTTCGGTATCCTTGGCTATGCAATGCGGGTTCAAAAATTTCCGTTGGCACCTATGATACTTGGCGTCGTACTTGGTAATCTAGCAGAGCTAAATTTGTCTCGTGCTTTCGCTGTTGCCGATGATTTGACGCATTTTGTGGTTTCATTTGCCATCCGTCCATGGTCGGCTTTTTTCCTCTTACTGGCGTTATTCTCGGTTGGCTTCCCCTGGTATCAAAAAGAGCAGGGTAAAAAGAAGTGGACGCTATTTTATATTCCGCTTATGGCGATCTCGCTGGCAATACCGATGTTCTTCATGCCCGGATATGTCCGGCTCGGCCTTGCTGCAGCCTTGGTGATCTGGGCTGTATATACACTTCTAAAACGCCAGAAGAGTGGTTGGAAACTGGAAAAAGCCGGCGATCATTTTGCTGAAATGCATGAGTAATCCTGCCTAAGGACTTCGGAAAATTTGACCCTGCCATAACGGCACTCGAATACGCCTGTTCATTAATCATAATCACGCGGCGGCTCATTATCATCTTGGTCGAACTTTAACATGATCAAGAAACAGCAAAAATAATCGCCACCATTTAAGGGAAGCGATGCGATTAAGTCCCCGTGATCCCTTTATTGGCCTGATGATGGTCACTTTTGGCGGTGTCTCAATTGATCGACGCATCACTATATCTTATTTGGAAGGATGACTAAAAAGGTGAGGGAAAACACCCTGCAACCTTATGCGTTCTGGTGCCTATTATTTTTCCCTCACACCCGCCTAAGTCCCTGATATCTCAACAATATTGGACAACGCCCCCGGGCACTACGTTTCTGGTATCACACACGTTAATACATTGATATAGATAAATTTTCTAGGCTGAAAAATAGTCCGGGCTTATTATTTAAAAAAGATTTAGCTAAGAGCTAACCAAATACCAATACCAACCATCAAAAGACCAGCAATACGATTTATTAATCGAATGTTATTTTGTTTTTTTAGCATAATTCCGAGCGCCTGTCCCCCAGTCGCGTATATCATCAAAGAAATAAATTCTATTGTTAGTATAATGATCACAAGAGCGGACATTTGCGGTAAGAGAGCGATTTCATAATTAATAAAAGCCGGTACTATCGCGATAAAGAATGCCCACCCTTTAGGATTGGCGACCGCAGTTATGAAGCCTTGTGTAGATAATTTAATAAAATTTATTTCAAATACGTGAGTTCCATCAAAATTTAATGCTAGTGATCCTCTGGAATTGATCATTTGGTAACCCACAATCATCAAATATATTCCACCGCCATATTTTAAGAGAAGAAAGGCAGTAGGAAATGACGAAATAATTGCTCCACCGCCAACAACTGCTGTACCTGCAACAATCAAAACACCAATAAGTTCACCTACCATCATTTTCATGGTATTTCTTACCCCAATCGTGATTCCCATCGTCAAAGCAAGTGTCATGCAAAGGCCAGGAGTTATAGATATGACAAAAAAAACAGGAATAAAAAAGTATAAGAGCGAAAAGTCTATGAGCATTTGTAATATTTA
>JAPYQV010000129.1:4953-7366 GCA_029937205.1 Alphaproteobacteria bacterium | reverse complement strand
ATGGGCCGCATCGCCCGCGGCCTCCCTCCTACCCGACGGGCCGCGGGGGCGATCCCTATGGGTCATTATCACCGCTCCTTGGTATACGTGTTAGGTAGGCTGGCCCAAACTCATGGCTAATTTTGCACTCACGCATGCCGCCGGTACGGCGTGGAAATCCATCTGCGAAGAATGTTTGGCGGAACTCGCACAGCATGAAAATGAGAGCGGCTTCGAAAAATTGGGCCTCGTATACATATCCGACCATTTGGCCGGCGATGCGAAGAAAATCATCGCGCTCCTGCGTATTAAGACCGGTATTTCCGATTGGGTTGGCAGCGTCGGCATGGGCATCTGCGCCACCGGCCACGAATATTTCGATCAACCCGCCATCGCGATCCTGATCACTGACTTTCCGCCCGACAGTTTCCGCCTTCTGGAAACGCAAGAATCGCCCGGTGATCTGCCGGCATCCATCGCCGACTGGGCGCGCTCGCGCGAAAGCAGATTCGGAATTGTTCACGCCGATCCGCGCAACGGCGATATTCTCGACATTATTGCGGGTCTTGCCGAATCCCTGGATGGCTTTCTGGTCGGCGGCCTGACGTCGTCACGCGGTGAGCTTGCACAAATTTCAGGAGAGGTGACCAGCGCCGGCGTATCCGGTGTCTTGTTCGCCGGTGACGTGCCGGTCGTGACCGCGCTCAGCCAGAGCTGTATGCCGATTGCAGCGCGGCGCCAGATTACCGCGTGCGAGAATAATGTCCTCATCGAGCTCGACGGCCGCCCGGCGCTCGACGTTTTCAAGGAAGATATCGGCGAATTGCTGGCCCGCGATCTGCAGCGCGTCGCCGGCTATATCTTTGCCGCCCTCCCCATCGCCCATTCCGATACCGGAGATTATCTGGTGCGGAACCTGACCGGGATCGATGAGGAGCGAAACCTCCTCGCCATTGGCGAATTGGTCGAGCCCGGTCAGACAATCCAGTTTTGCCGGCGTGACGCCGAGGCGGCCGAGACCGACCTGGTACGGATGTTGAGCGACCTGAAAAAACGCCTGGACGCGCCGGCCAAGGGCGGTGTCTATTTTTCCTGCTTGGCGCGCGGCCCGAATATGTTTGGCGACGCCTCACAGGAATTAAAAATCATCGAACGCGAGCTCGGCGATGTCCCGCTCGTCGGGCTTTTCTGCAACGGTGAAATTTCCCACCACCGCCTCTACACCTACACCGGCGTTCTCACGCTTTTCACCTAGACCATGAAATCCTACCGCAAGGAATTGACCTTTGAGGTGCCGGAACGCATGGCTTTCGTGAATATCACCCGCGATGTCCGCGCCTGTATCGACGACAGCGGCATTCAGGAAGGGCTGGTGTTGGTCAACCCCATGCACATCACCGCATCGGTTTTTATCAATGACGATGAATCCGGCCTGCACCACGATTACAAAAAATTCCTCGAAGCGCTGGTGCCGCACGCACCTCTCTCGCAATACCGCCACAACGACACCGGGGAAGACAACGCGGATGCCCATATCAAGCGCCAGGTTATGGGACGGGAAGTCGTCGTGGCACTCACCAATGGCGAACTTGACTTCGGCACCTGGGAGCAAATTTTCTACGGTGAATTCGATGGCAGGCGGCGCAAGAGGGTGCTGGTAAAGATCATCGGCGAATGACTCCCGGCACTTTTGAAACGGAGAATATATTTATTCTGACTGGCGCCGGAATCTCGGCCGAATCCGGTATCGATACATTCCGCGACAAAGGCGGCATCTGGGAGCGCAACAGCATCGAAGATGTCGCCACTCCGGAAGCGTTCGCCAAGGACCCGATGCGCGTTCATGGGTTTTACAATGCGCGGCGACGCGCCCTTGGCGCGCCCGACATTCAACCCAATGCGGCCCATAAAGCGCTCGCCCTATTGGAAGAGCGCTTGCCGTCGCGGGTGCTGATCGTCACGCAAAATATCGACGACCTGCACGAGCGCGCCGGCAGCCGGAATCTTATTCACATGCACGGCGAATTGATGAAAGCGCGCTGCACTTCGTGCGATGACGTAAAGCGGCATGACAGCGATTTGACGATCGATAGCGTATGCTCCCATTGTCAGGTTAAGGGTGCCATGCGCCCCCATATCGTGTGGTTTGGTGAGGCGCCGTTCGAGCACGAGCGAACGACACAAGCACTTCATGATTGCGCCCTCTTCATCTCAATCGGCACGTCGGGAAGCGTCTACCCTGCGGCTGGATTCGTGCACGAAGTGCGCATGGCGGGGCTCGCCCATACGGTCGACATAATTCTCGAACCGTCGCTCGGTGAGAATCAATTCACCGAATGCCGTTACGGTCACGCGGGCAAATTGGTGCCCGCGCTTGTCGAGCAAATATTATCGGGAAAATTGAATATCGCGTCCTCTTGAAGCGCGTTCATAC
>JAPYQV010000129.1:0-4943 GCA_029937205.1 Alphaproteobacteria bacterium | reverse complement strand
CGTTCATACCGTCCCCACATTTGTATCAGGCGGCTGCCATGACGGGGCCGTCATTAACAGGCGGGGCCGGAATGGCGCGTCTGGAGCGCCATAGCCGCCCGCCCAGATATTGCTCAATGGAGGATATCCAATGCGTACTGCCTATGACTTCTCCCCCCTGTTTCGTACTGGCGTCGGTTTCGACCGATTGTCCCATATGCTCAACACGGCGGCCAAAAATACGGCAAGCGATCATGCCTACCCGCCTTACAATATCGAGCAGCGTGATGAGGATCACTACCGCGTCACCATGGCGGTGGCCGGTTTCAAAGCGGACGATGTCGAAGTTGTTCTGCACGAAAACACCTTAACCCTGAGCGGTCGCGCCGAAGCGACGGCAGACAAGGAAAGCAAGAATCTACTTTACCGCGGCATTGCCCGGCGCGCCTTCGAGCGCCGCTTCCAACTGGCGGATTATATCCAGGTGGAAGGTGCCGGCCTGGAGGACGGTCTGTTGACCGTCGATCTCGCGCGCGACATTCCGGAGGAAAAAAAACCGCGTAAGATCGAAATCCGCGGTCCCCGGCAACTGCAAGACAAAGCCGCCTAACCACGGAGCCATAAAGCTGGCGCCATAAGGCTGTGGCCGGTCCTCGCAAGAGGGCCGGCTTCGGCCTGTTTCGTTTCAGATTAGGAAAAGGCTTTGAAGGTGATAATTGTGAAAGTGTCGCGAACACCTTCAAGCGTCTGAATTTTTTCAGTCACAAAATGGCCGATATCCTGATCCGCATCGAGATAGGATTTGATCAGCAGGTCGTACTGGCCCGACGTCGAGTAAATCTCCGAGACCTGTTCGATAACCTCAATCGCGCGGTCGGCGACCTCATAGGCCTGTCCCAATTCGCACTTCACCATGACGAAGATAGCTTTCAATCTTATCCTCCCCGCTTCGGCTTGACGGGATCGCGCAAGAAGTCGGGAAAATGATCGCCCATTCCGATCACTTTGTCACTACCCCCGCTGTTGTCGTGGCCGTTTGACTTGGTCCGTCCGGCATCTCTCGGGCGTCTCTCGCGAGCAGGACGTTTCAGCGATTTCTTCTCCGTGCCTGTACTTGATGCAGGGCGGCGGCCGCGGGTCCGGACGGCGCTCTCCGTGGTGTCCTCTCCATTCGGCTTGGACTCTTGCGCCTGTTCCACCACCTCTTCAGTGGGCGTCGGCGTCGGCACCGCCTCTTCAGTGGGCGCCGGCGGCGCTTTGGCCGCCTTCGATTCTGTTGCATCAACGTCATCGAGCGACTGAACCGGAATTTTCATGCCGATGAGGCTGACAATGGCATCCAAATATTTAGAATCTTCCGATGTCACCAGCGTGATCGCAATGCCGGCGCGCCCGGCACGGCCGGTCCGCCCGATGCGGTGAACGTAAGATTCGGCATTGTTCGGCACATCGAAATTGAATACGTGCGAGACACCCTGAATATCAAGTCCGCGCCCGGCGACATCACTGCAGACCAGCAGTTTGATTTTTCCGTTTTTATAATCGGCCAGTGTTTCCGTGCGGCGATGCTGCGCCATGTCGCCGTGCAATTCCTCGGCTTCGTATCCGTGCCGTCTGAGCGAATTGCGCAAGACCGAGATATCTTTCTTGCGATTGCAAAAAACAAGAGCCCTTTGCACATCCTCGCCGGCCATGATCTTGCGGAACGCCGCCCGTTTATCCTTCGGGTATTTGGGCACCGAAATCATGGTGTGCTTCACGGTCTGGGCGATCGAGGCCGGCGGTGCGACGCTTACTTCCTTCGGATTGATGAGAAACGCATCCGCGAGCTTACGAATTTCCGGGCCCAATGTTGCCGAGAACAAAAGCGTCTGACGGATACGCGGCAAGGAACTAACGATACGCGTGACATCGGGAATAAATCCCATGTCGAGCATCCGGTCGGCCTCGTCGATAACCAGAATTTTAATGCCGCCCAACATCACCTTGCCGCGCTCAAACATGTCGATCAGGCGCCCCGGTGTGGCGATAACCACATCCGGGTTCTTCAACAATTGGCGTTCCTGTTCCGGCATTGATTCGCCACCGATCAGAACGGCATGACCAAGGTCATGATGTTTGGTGTAGGTGGTGAAGTTTTCCGAGATTTGTTGCGCCAATTCCCGTGTCGGGGAAAGAACAAGCGCCCGCGGCATGCGTGCCCGCGCCCGACCCTCGGAAAGGATATCGATAATCGGCAAGGAAAAAGACGCGGTTTTGCCCGTCCCGGTTTGGGCACAGCCCATCAGGTCGCGGCCCATCAGGACGAGCGGTATGGATTTTTCCTGAATCGGCGTCGGTTGCGTATAACCGGCGTCACCGACGGCTTTCAACAATTCCGGGCTCAGGCCCAAATCTTCAAAAGTTTGTGTATTCTCTGTCAAAACGACTCAGCGCTCCGGCTGGCTGGTATCGGTTTCAGGCGCGAGCAAACCAGTTTGCCCACGGTGCGTGCGGCAATCGACCAGCGCGTAATCTGTTGGATTATTCGAGATATAACTTAACAAAGCATTTCCAGCTATTTTCGCTGGGAGGCCCGGCAGAAAATCGGCGCGGCAAGGCTTACCGCATATTGCCCAAAAAAGGCAACCCCGTTCACTTATTAATCTCCCGATTGGGCTCAAATATCGAGATCTGAAACAAATCCCGCATGCTCCCGGATAAAGGAGAATCGCGTCTCCGGCTTACGTCCCATCAGATCTTCCACCCGTCGCGCTGTATTTGCCTCTTCACCCGCGGGAATCGAAATTTTTAACAAGACCCGCTTTTTGGGATCCATGGTCGTTTCGCGCAACTGCACCGCCGGCATCTCGCCGAGCCCCTTAAATCGGCTGATATCGACTTTGCGCTTGCCCTTGAAATCGCCCTGCAGCAATTCATCGCGATGATCGTCATCGCGGGCATAGGCGATCTTGTCGCCCTGAGTCAGGCGGTAAAGTGGTGGCTGGGCCAAATACAGATGGCCATTGGTGATCAAGTCGGGCATTTCGCGGTAGAAATAGGTCATCAGAAGCGATGCGATATGCGCCCCATCCACATCGGCGTCGGTCATGATTACGACCCGCTCGTAGCGCAGCGCATTTTCGTCATAACGCCCGCGCGTGCCGCAGCCAAGTGCTTGAACCAGATCGTTCAGTTCCTGATTGTCGCGCAGCTTGTCGCTGCTCGCGCTGGCGACATTGAGGATTTTTCCACGCAACGGCAGAATCGCCTGGGTTTTCCGGTTGCGCGCCTGCTTGGCCGAGCCGCCGGCGGAATCACCCTCGACCAGGAATATTTCGGTGCCTTCCGCCGCTTTGTTGCTGCAATCGGCCAATTTCCCGGGCAGACGCGTCCGACGCGTCGCTGTCTTGCGTTTGACTTCCTTTTCCTTGCGCCGGCGCAAGCGCTCCTCGGATCGCTCCAAGGCGTAAGACAACAGCAGATTGGCGGCTGCCGGATCGCCGGAGAGCCAATGGTCGAAATGATCCCGCATGACCGCTTCGACGAGCCGGCTGGCCTCCGGATTAGTCAACTTATCCTTGGTCTGGCCCTGGAATTGCGGATCAGTCAAAAACACCGACAACACCATGCAGGCTTCGCCCGTGACATCTTCCGCGCTGAGCTGCTGGGCGCGCCGGTTGCCGATTAATTCGCCGTAGGCCTTGAGGCCGCGCAACAGCCCGGAGCGCAATCCCGCTTCATGGGTGCCGCCATTCGGCGTGGCGACGGTATTGCAGTGCGAGGCAAAGAACCCGTCCTCATCCTCCGGCCACGCGATCGCCCACTCGACCCGGCCGGAGCCGCCATTGAGTTTTGCTTCGCCGGCGAAGGCGCGCTGCGTTGCCGTCGCGCGCTTGCCAATTTCCGCCGCCAGGTAATCGCTCAGGCCATTCGGGAAATGCAAAACATCCTTGTCGGGAATTTCGTTATTTCCGGCCAACAACGCCGCCGCGCACGACCAGCGGATTTCCACACCGCGAAACAAATAAGTCTTGCCGCGCGCCATGCGATAAGCGGTCGCCGGGCGGAATTGGTTGTCATCGCCGAAAATCTCGCTGTCGGGATGGAAGGTAATCAAGGTGCCACGGCGATTCTTAATCTCGCCCTTGAGCTTCAATTTTTCCGTCGCGGCACCGCGCGAATAGTTCTGGCGCCATAGCTTGCCGTCGCGCGCAACTTCGATGATGAGTTGGTCGGAGAGCGCGTTCACGACCGAAAGGCCAACGCCATGCAGCCCGCCCGAAGTTGCATACACCTTACCGCCGAATTTTCCGCCCGAATGCAGGGTCGTCAATATGACCTCAAGCGCCGACTTGTCCTTGAATTTCGGGTGCGGATCGACCGGTATCCCACGGCCATTGTCGCGCACGCTGGCGCTGCCATCGGCATGGAGAGCGAACTCGATCCATGTCGCATGGCCGGCAATCGCCTCATCCATGGAATTGTCGAGTACTTCGGCCAGAAGGTGGTGGAGGGCATGGGAATCGGTGCCGCCGATATACATCCCCGGCCGCCGGCGTACCGGCTCCAATCCTTCCAGAACCTCGATATCATCGGCGGTGTAATCGTCGTTTACATATGCCTTGCCAGACTTTATCTTTGACTGGCTGGATTTGCGGCCTGAAGTTGATTTGCTGCGGCTTTTGGAATTCATGGCTTTGTTCTCGGCGGTCACTTCCAGCGCCTCATCGGGCGCGTAACTAAATAGATCCAGTGCCTTGGCCATGCTCATACTCCAGCGGAATTAATCATGTATAGGGTATGCACGGCTCAAATGACAACGAGATATAGTGTTTAGATGGTCTTTTTTCGATCGATTATCACCCTGCCCCGCATCGCTTGCATTGCCGCGATATTAATCTCGCTTGGTTCCGCAACGATTAATGTTGTGTCCTGCCCCCCTATAACTGAGCCACGTATTTCGTGATATTTTACGAAGATGT
>JAPYQV010000128.1 GCA_029937205.1 Alphaproteobacteria bacterium | reverse complement strand
GACCAAAGCCTGCCGGAGCCTGGAATGGCACCATGGCTGTTGATGGCTTTTGGTGGTCCGCTCTGCTACTCGCTTAGCAATGTCTGCATAGCAATTCTCCGCCCCCCCGAGATGCGGGCAATCCCGCTTACCTGCGGCGTTTTCGCATGCGCCTCCATCATGATGCTGCCTGTCATGGCCGTGACGGAGAACTGGTGGATTTTCGACGTCACCATGACCGATGGCGATTGGGCGTTGGTCGGAAATATCGTCATCAATGCGACTTTTTTTGTTGTTATGTTCGAGATTATTCGGATGGCGGGACCCGTTTTTTTCTCGACCTACGGCTATTTTGGCACGCTGATAGGCCTTGGCTGGGCCGCGCTTTATTTTGGCGAGGTGCCGAGCCCCTGGATTTGGGCCGCTATCGCCATCCTCTTCCTCGGCCTATTCTTGGTTAACCGCACCTCGAAGCCGTCATCGATCTAAAGAGAACTCTAGCTACACCATCGAATTATAGAAAACGTGATTTCCGACCTAACGATTTCGTCTCATTTTGACCCAGGCCGTGTCAAAACGCTCACTGTTTTTTCCATGTGACGGCCTGTCGGTTATCGCATAAAGGGAACTGAGTCAGCTAGGCGGCGTTTCTGACGACGCCCTTGTTATTCAAGTGAATATTGGCGAATTGGCCGTAGCTCTTTTCGAAGTGGAGCGCGATGGCGCCTTTGGTCGTGGTCGTGCCGCTGCCCATTTCGGCGAGCTCATATTCGAAGCCGTTCGGCAGATCGATGCGCGCGCGGTGGGGGTTGCCGGTGACCGGATTGAGAATCGGCTCGCCGGTGCCGTCGATAACGCCCGGCACCACCAAGCGGGCGGTTCTGTTTTCGACGTCGACGGTGAATTCGATCGGCAGAAACAGGGGTTCCAGGATCTTGCTCGTCATGGCGGTGTAGACCGACCACATCGTCGTCATGGGCTCGGTTTCCTCGCCTTTCATTATCCGCACCAGCGCATCGCGCTGGGCATCGTTGGCGCTTTCATCGACGATCGCCAGCATTTCGCCGTCGCCCTCATGCACCGGCCCGGGCCATTTGTAGATACCGGCGGCACGCACGCCGTCCAGTTTGACATCGCCAAAATGGCCTTCGTCGATTTGAAAGCCGATCGCCGCCTCGCAGGTGCCGTGAGTCGGCAAGGCATTGAATTGACAGGGACAGCCATAAGCGCAATTGCAGTTCGCGAATTCGCGCGCCTTGATTCGCCAATCGATCATAAATTTTACCCTTTCCCGGTATTTTTATTTTAGTGATTATTGTTCTTTGGAATCCTTCAGCATATCGGCCACCATATCGGCCATTTCTTCTTTGTCGTAGGGTTTCCAAATAATCGGAACACCCTCCATCACCTGTCCGCTGTCGTAGAGATATTCCTCGCGGTAGCCGGACATGAACAACAATTTGAGGCTAGGCCGAAGGCGCAGTCCAATCTTCGCAATCCGAGGTCCGTTTAGGCCGCGCGGCAAGGCAATATCGGAAAACAGCAGATCGATGCGCTCATCGCCTTCCAACACCGCCTGGGCGGCCCTGCCATCGCCCGCCTCGATCACCTGATAACCGAGTTCACGCAATAATTTTGCCACCAAAAAGCGCACTTCGGGTTCGTCCTCGACGAGCAGTATCGATTTCTTCGGCGGGCCGGCAGGCGCGGTCTTGCCAGCTATGGATTGATCCGTCGACTTGGGCAAATAAAGCGCGACGGTGGTGCCTTTCCCGACTTGGCTTTCGATTTTGGCGAAGCCGCCGGACTGAGTGGCGAAATCGAATACCATGCTTAATCCGAGTCCCGTCCCCTTGCCGACTTCCTTGGTGGTAAAGAATGGCGTCACGGCGCTTGCGATCAATTCCGGCGACATGCCAATACCTTCATCACGCACCGAAATCCGCACATAGGGGCCGGCGGCGACGTCCACAAGGTTCGCCGCTTCCTGATCGTCAATGACCGAATTCTCCGCAATGACAGTGATGTTACCGCCATCGGGCAATGCATCGCGGGCATTCGCCGTAAGATGGAACAACACGTTGTCGATCTGGCTGCGGTCGGCAAACACCGGCCACAGCGAATCGGATACCCGGGACTTCATTGTCGCCGCTTCGCCGACCACGGTCTGCAAAAGCGTCACCATGCCCGGAATCAAATAGTTCAGAAAAAGCTGCTCCGGCTCCAGTTGCTGCCGGCGCGAAAATGACAGCAATCTTTCGGTCAGATCCGCGCCGCGCGCGGCGCCGCGCCGCGCCGCTTCAATGAGCTCCAGAATATCGCCGTCCTGAGGCACGCAATCTTCGAGCAGGTCGAGGTTGCCGAGAACCACAAACAGCAAATTGTTAAATTCATGTGCGACATTACCTGTCAAATTGTCGATCGCCTCAATGTTTTGAGTTTGGCGAAACTGTTGTTCAAGCAATTTGCGATCGGTAATATCCTGCACGATTCCGTTAATGATCTTGGATTGACCATGAGAGATCGCTTCAGAATCGTAACGCTCGATCAAATGCCGTATCTGACCGTTGGGCCGGACAATGCGATATTCAATATCCGGAACGATTTCACCGGCCTGCTCTTTTCGATGAGCTGCCCGCACCAAATCCCTGTCCTCCGCATGGATCCGCGCCATCAAGGTATCGAAGGATGCTGTGTCCGTAGCCGGATCCAAGCCAAGAATTCGGAAGAGCTTGTCCGACCAGTTCAACTGACCTATTTCCAAATTCATTTCAAAAAGGCCGCTTTGGGCAATTCTCTCAGCGTGCTGCAGACGCAACTCGCTGGCTTGCAGGCCCCGCTCGATATCCAGCAAATCCGTGACATCGCGCACGATGCCGGTAAGGTTCGCTGCCTCTCCCCGGAGCCGGCGGCTGACGGCACCTTCGTCATGGAGCAGACGAACAGCCCCGTCGCCCCAGGTAATGCGATACTTCACGCTATACGGCTTGCCACCCTTCAGAGTGGCACGCAAGGCCGCGTCCAAGGCGGGCTGATCTTCGCTTAAAACGACGGGATTGAACGGCGCGAATATGGCGGGTGCGGCACCGGCCGTATCATCCGGCGTGACGCCGTAAATTTCATATGTTTCCGCCGACCAAACCGTTTCGCCGGTGATCGGGTTCCACTCCCAACTGCCGCAGTCCGGCCGCGGCATTTGCGCGCCGAGCGCGGCATCGTGATTCAAATCGGAGAGCCGGGAGGGTCTATTAGTCGTGCCGCGCCGGGCCATATCGCACCTGTGCTATATGAGCATGATGGTTGAAAATCAGCCTATTCAATTCATTTTAATGCGTCCAGCTTGCAAGCTGGAGGGTGAATGCGTCCAGCTTACAAGCCGGCGAGTGAATCAGCCGCGAAATCCCTTATGCAACCACCACGAATCTTCGTTCATCGAATAATACGGCTTGTAGTGCCGGATGGTGGAATGCTCGACGACACGGCGAATTTGATTGTCCAGAATGTAACCTTCGCCGCCGAGATAGACCACCAGGATGGCGTGACCGACATTGAGGTTTAAATCCTCGACCACGACAATGCGCAGTTCCTCGACCGTATAGCCGAGCGCGCGCAGCGACATGTATTTGCTGATGGCGTAATCCTCGCAATCGCCATCGTGAATGAAGAATTGCTGCGGCGTGGCCCAATAATCCTCTTTATTCCAATTTCGCATGTCGGTGATGTAGCGAATGGAATTGAGGTAGCGATTGACCCGGCCAATCTGTTGCCGCCGCGACGTGGTGGACAGGTAGCGGGTCGAATCGAGAAAGGTCTGCCATTTTTCGAGATGGCATTTGTTGAAGGTGCGCGCGTTACACGTGCCGTCCGGGATTTGGTCGGTTTTGAAATAGCGCTTGAGCATGCCGCGCCATTTGGGAAACGCCTTGAGGTTGTGGCTGTTGATCTCGCGTGTGCCGAACAGTTTGGGATAGGGGCCGGAGCCGGCCTCAAGCGGGGCAATGCCGCCTGAGACGCCAAACAACAACGCCACCACCACCGCGCCCAGGGTCGCCCGTGCCAGCCATCTTTTCAGTCCTGTCCGATTGCACATCTCTATCGACCGTTCAACAATTCGCCTGAATGACATAATGCCAGTCTTGGCTGTCTTCATTCTGTAATAGTTGTCACTGGCAACACTAGAGAATTTTTAATCCCCGTCCGGTGTGACAAAACCGTCAAATTCCGTCGGAATACACTGAATATCAGCGATCAGGCCGGGCGGCATGTCGGACGGCAAATGGGGTGCAGTACTGGCATAGACCGCGTCAGACAGGCCGTTGAACCGGCGCGCCACCTCTGCCGCAATCTCGTCATGGCGGCCCCATACGGCAAACAATGCCAGCACATCATCGCTGATTTGGCCCGCCATTTCCTGCCATTTGCCGTCTTTCACCAGGGCATGAAGCTTGTGGCCGAGATCTTCCAGTCCGTGCGCCGCCAAGACCGGCCAATAGGCGCGGGTGGAGCCGTAAAAGGCAACACGCTCGCGCACCCAGGCAAGTCGCTCCGCGACCGCGGCGTCATCGCTGCCGGTGGCGATAAAGCCGCCACCGGTAATCTCGAAGGCGCTTCGGGCGCGCCCCGACTTTTCGAGCCCTGCTCGCATCAGCGGCAGCACGACATTTTCTTGATAGCGCCGGGTGCAGAACGGATGGAGACGAACGCCGTCGCATACTTCCGCCGCGACGCGAAGCATGGCCGGCCCGACTGCACCGATGGTGATGGCCGGCGGCGGCGCCGCCATGGGCTCGGGCACGAAGGCCGGCGTCATCAAGGAAAAATTATAGCGTGTGCCTTCGAATTGCAGCTTTTCGCCGTGCTGCCAGCAACGCCAGATGGCGCGAAGAGCAGCGATATATTCCCGCATCCTCGGGCCCGGCGCGCTCCATGGCACGGAAAAGCGGCGCTCATTATGGCCGCGCACCTGGGTGCCGAGACCTAGCACGAAACGGCCCCCGGATGCCGACTGCAAATCCCAGCCAAGATTGGCCATCACCATCGGGCTGCGCGGAAAGGCGATGGCCAAGCCGGTGAGAAGAGAGATGCGCCGGGTGGCCGTGGCCGCGACGCCAAGCGGGAGAAACGGATCGTGGCGGTTCTCCATACCCATCAAACCGTCAAATCCAGCCGCTTCGGCGGCAGCGGCGGCGGCCGGGACTTTCTTCAGATCGTCCTGCGGCAAGGTCGTGAATATCTTCATCGCCGGCGTCAGCTGAGTTCGATCATGACATGCTCGCGGTACGCCGCGCGCGCCTTCAATTTTTCATACCAGGCCAACAGGTGAGGCATCTCCGGATGCGGAATATCGAGGGCATAATAGCGGTAACAGGCGCAGCCGAGCGGGATATCGGCCATGCTCAGCACCTCCCCCGCGACATAGGGCGTCGCCGCCAATTGCCTGTCCAGGATGCGCCAATTTTTGCTCATTAATTGCGCCCCGGCCTCAATTGCGGCGTTGTCGCGCTGTTCCGCCGCGGTGCGGATCAGGCCGACGAAGACCGGCGCCATGGGCGGAATGATGGCGCCCAGCATCCAATCCATCCAGCGGTCGGCTTGAGCGCGCCGGGCGGCATCTTCGGGCCACAGGCTGCCGGCACCATATTTCGCCGCGAGGTAGCGCACCACCGCGTTTGATTCCCAGACGATGGTGCCGTCGTCATCGACGATGGTGGGTATCAATCCGTTCGGGTTGAGAGCGAGAAATTCCGCTGTGTCGAGGCCGCCAAACTGACGCCCGACATCATGACGCTGATGTTCAAGCCCAAGCTCGGCCACGGCCCACATCACTTTCTGCACATTGATGGAATTGTTTCGCCCCCAAATGGTGAGCATGCCGTTCTCCCTTAATCTAATCCGTATGTCGTAAAACAATGGCCCGGGTATTTGTCACGCCGATTTGACCGCAAGCCCCGGCATATTAACCACTTCTTACAGAGTTGGGGCGCAATCTGGAACGTAAGCGCAAAAGCGCCGAGTGATGAACAACAATAAATTGGACCGCAGACAGAAAGAGGCCGGTTGGGACTGAGTGTTGAAGCAACGTCCTTAACTGAAGGAGAAGTACCGTGAAACTGTTAACGGCCTTATTTTTTGCAGCCACCTTATTGGCTCTGCCGCTCGCGGCTGAAGCCGAGGAACGGGTGGACGGTCAATTTGCGCAAAGTGGGCCGCAGCCCAATTCCTGTGTGCCCCACAAAATTGCCGTCGATCAGCTTTCTGAAATGTTCAACGAGAAAGTCATCGGTCTTGGTCTGGGCAAGAACCAGCAAAGCGTTGTCGAGCTCTATGTGAGCAGCAAAGGCAGCTAGACAATTCTCGTGACCTTGACCAACGGCATGAGCTGCATCGCCGCCGCCGGCGAGAACTGGACGGATACAGCCGAACAAGCTGAGCTGGTGTCTTAGTCTCTCGTCTTCGCGGCTGCTAACTGCTGCCAATCGCAGTCCTCGTGCGCTGTTTTGGCCAAATGTTATTCCATCGGTGAGCCGCGGGCGGCGAGCAGCACCAGTGCCATGGCGAGCAAACCAATTCGTTTCATGTGAAACATCGCCCTGTCCTCCCGACTGACTGGGCTCGCCTTGCACCTGGGCAAAGCTTCCGGCAAACCATAAACTTGGATGAAAGCGCCGCAAGCAAGGAAACGCCGCATGGCTGTGCAATCACTGAACCACGTCACCATCCGCCCGCATGATCTGAAAGCGACGCGGAATTTTTACGTCGACATCGTCGGCCTTCGGGACGGCGCGCGCCCGCCTTTTGGCTTTCCGGGATATTGGCTCTATGCCGGCGAGACGCCGGTCATTCATTTGGTCGGCAAGAACAACGGGGCGGTCGTCGGCAGCGGTGCGATCGACCATGTCGCATTCGTCTATGAGGCGGAAGATTACGACCGCGTCGCAGCCACCTTGGACGCGCACGGAATTGATAGCAAGCGCCAAACTGTGCCCGATCTGGGCTCTCGCCAAATTTTCATCGAGGATCCGGATGGCGTCTGGGTGGAGCTGAATTTTCCCGCCGCTTAGCTCAGTAGCCGGCCTCTGGATCGACAAGGTGATGCGGCGCATCGCCGGCGCGCACGCGGCGAATATTTTCCGCCACCAGGCGGGCGCCCGATGTCGCGTTGGTGACCGACGCCACATGCGGCGTGATGGTAATGTTGGGCGCGCGCCACAGCGGGTCCGCTGCCGGCAGGGGTTCCTCCCGTGTGACATCCAGCACGGCATGGGCGAGACGGCCCGATTCAAGGGCAATGATCAGATCCGCCTCGACGACGAGGCCGCCGCGCGCGCCATTGATCAGCGAGGCGCCTTCGGGCAGGGCATTTAACAGCCGGCGATCGATGATGCCTTCGGTCTCGGGCGTG
>JAPYQV010000127.1 GCA_029937205.1 Alphaproteobacteria bacterium | reverse complement strand
CCCGTATCCAGGTCGAGCATCCGGTTACCGAAATGATCACCGGCATCGATTTGGTCCGTGAACAAATCCGCGTCGCGGCAGGTGCGCCGCTTGGTTATGGGCAAGAGGATATTAAATTTAACGGCCACGCCATCGAATGCCGAGTGAATGCTGAGGATCCCGTCACTTTTCAACCGGCGCCCGGCCGTATCACCGGCTACCACCCGCCGGGCGGGCTTGGCGTGCGGGTGGATTCGGCCCTCTATCAGGATTATACCGTCCCACCCTATTACGACAGCCTGCTGGCCAAGGTGATTGTGCACGGCTCCAACCGTAACGAATGCCTGATGCGCTTGCGCCGGTCTCTTGAGGAATATGTCATCACCGGAGTCGAGACCACCATCCCGTTTCATCTCAAACTGATCGCCAATGCCGATTTCGCCAGCGGCGCCTATGACATTCATTGGCTGGAGCGATTTATCGAAGAGAGCTGAGATGATCGAGCTTTCTCCGGAATTGATCCTCAAGGCCTATTCCTGCGGCGTCTTTCCGATGGCCGAGAACAAAGACGACCCATCTGTGTTTTGGGTCGACCCGGACTTTCGCGGCGTCATTCCGCTCGAAGAATTCCATCTCTCGCGCCGACTTGCCCGCACCGTGCGCTCAGGAAAATTCCAGATCAGCGTCAATCAGGCGTTCGACAGCGTCATTCGCAAATGTGCCGAACGCACGCCGCAGCGCGAGGAATCGTGGATCAACGATTCGATCATTGAGGTCTACGGCGAACTGCATCGTCGCGGCAGCGCACATAGCGTCGAGTGCTGGAGCGCGGGGGCGTTGGTCGGCGGGCTTTACGGCGTTTCTCTCGGCGCCGTTTTTTTTGGCGAAAGCATGTTCAGCCGCGCCTCGGATGCCAGCAAGGTGGCTCTGGTGCATTTGATCGAACGTCTGCGCGCCGGCGGCTACAAATTGTTGGACACGCAATTTGTGACCGAGCATTTGTCGACATTCGGTGCCGTCGAAATGCCGCGCGGCACTTATCTTGAGCATTTACGGGCGGCGCTGGAGCGCGAGGCGACGTTCTACCCGTTTAATTCGGAGTTTACCGTCGACACGGCGCAATCGAGCACCCAAACATCATAGACCGGGTGCTCGAGCGCCGAGAGGCCCGGCGTTGAGGCAAACATCCAACCGCTGAATAAAAGCTTGGCCGGCTGCGCGCGCTGTTTTTCTCGGATTTCCAAAAAGGCGGTGCTTTCCGGCGGCTCCTCTGGCGGCTTCTTGTGGCAGGCCTGGGCGGTGATCTCCAGCGTCCCGAAAGTGACCGGCACGCCCAATTCGGCGCTAAATTTCGATACCCGCGCCGTTACTTTGTCGAGCCCCTGTAGCACCGCAGCAACCGTCCGTTCTTGCGCACTTACGGCCAGCGGCGGCAAAATCAGACAGAGCGTCAGAACTGCAAAGGTGCTGAGCGCGAACTTTCGGCGGCTATTCATGCGATATTTCCATTCGCCCTAGGAAGCCGGTAATTGCGGCTTTTTATCGGCCCAGGGGAAGGCCTCCTCGAAGGCGGCGGCGGCGCGGAAAATATCGACCTCAGAATTGATTCGCCCGACCATCTGCAAGCCGACCGGCAGGCCCGATGCGCTAAACCCGGCCGGAATGGCAGCGGCGGGCTGGCCGGTCGCATTGAAGGGATAGGTGTAATAGACCCAGGATACTGCGTTGCGGTCCTCCCATCCGGGCGGCACGTCCAAACCGACATCAAAGGCGGCAACTGGCAATACCGGCGAGAGCAGCAGATCGTAATCTTCAAAGAATTCGCGCACCTTATCGCGCAACGCGTAACGGGCAAATAACAGTTTGAAATAATCCTCGATCGAATGATCAAGCGCGCCGGACAACAGCTTGACCACGGCGGGATCCAATTGATCGGCCGAATCGTTCAGCAGGTCCTTCAGTTTGGTTCCGACACCGCCGTAGAATTCCGCCGTCCAGATATCCAACGGCTCCTCACCAATCGGCGATTCCACCAGTTCGACCGTGCAGCCCAATTGCTCAAAACCGCGCGCCGCCTGTTCCGTGATCTCAATAATTTCCGGGTCCGTATGGGCGTAGCCGAATGTCGGGCTCCAGGCGATTCGCATGCCCTTGATGGGTTGGCCGCAGGCGCCGAGATAATCCGGCACCGGTCCGGCAACGGCAAACGGATCGCGGCGGTCATGGCCTGAAATAGCGCCGAGCAGAAGTGCCGCGTCGCGGACGGTGTGGGCGAGCGGGCCGACATGGGCGAGCGTCGGCGTCGCCGGAACCGGAAATAGCGGGACGCGGGAGAATTGCGCCTTGATGCCAAATAGGCCGCACAATGAGGATGGAATGCGAACCGAGCCGCCGCCATCGGTACCGAGGGCAAACGGCGTCAATCCGGCGGCGACACTGGCGCCCGCGCCGGCGCTCGAACCGCCCGGCGTTTTGGCCACATTCCAGGGGTTGCGGGTAATCCCGGTGAGCGGACTGTCGCCGGTTCCCTTGCAGCCGAATTCGCTGGTGGTGGTCTTGCCGATGATACAGGCACCGGCGGCACGCACCCGCTCGACCGCCGGCGCATCGAGGGTGCCGATATTGTCGTCGAACGGCTTGGAGCCAAATGTCCACGGCACATCCGCCATGGAGATCAGATCTTTGACGGAGATGGGCAGGCCGTGCAAGAGGCCCAATTCCTCTCCGGCCAGAACCACACGCTCTGCTTCTTTTGCCGCCAGCTGAGCAACTTCGGGCGTGCGCGTGACGAAGCAGTTGAGCACCGGCTCCAACGCTTCTTGGCGCGCCAGCACGTCCTCGATTAGCTCGACTGGCGAAATTTCCTTGCTGGCGATCATGCGCTTAAGATCGAGCGCCGTGTGGTAGGCGAAGCTCATACCTTCATCCTTCCGTCATATGGCGCCGCTGCCGCGGTCGAGCATGTCCGGAGGGGTGAACACACAGGCAGCGAAGCGGGCTTCGAGATCGGCCCGGTCCAGTCCCCTGCCGATCACGACAATGCGGGTTTCCGGCACGCCGCGCGGCCAGCTATCGGCATAGGTCGGCGGACTGAAGGTCGCCTGAACGCCCTGCATAATAACCGGCCTATCGACGTTATCGAATTGCACGAGACCCTTCACACGGTACAAATCCTCACCCAACACCTCGGTCAGTTCGACGAAGAAGCGCAGTATCAGGTTCCAGTCCATGACGCGGCTATCCCGCAGGCAAACCGCGCTCACCTCCGGGGTATGCTCATGCGCGTGGCTATGCCCGGCCTCCGCTTCAGTCTGACCCAGCCAATCACCAATTGCGTCGTCGCGGTTTTTAGGATCGAAAATATCGAGATCGACAATTTTCTCGACCGGCAGGGCACCGTGTGATGTGACCTCCTTGCGCGAATAGGGGTTGAGCGCACTGACGACAGCGACGGCACGCTCGAATTCGGCGTCGTCAACCAAATCGCGTTTGTTGAAAATTATCTTGTCGGCGATGGCGATCTGCTTCTGCGCTTCGATCGAATTGGCAATCTCTAGTTCCACATGCTTGAGATCGACCACGGTCAGAACCGCGTCCAGTTTGAACGTCAGATCGAGCTTTAAATCCGTATAGAGCAGTTTGGCAAGCGGTGATGGATCGGCGATACCGGTGGTTTCGATAACGATCTTATCAAATTCAATGCGCGGCTCCAGAAGGCCCACTTTGCGCATGAAGAGCTTATTCAGGCCATCCAAAAGGTCACCCTGGGCAGCGCAACAGATGCAGCCATTGGTGAGTTCGAGCATGTCCTCTGTGGCACGCGCAATGAGATCGCCGTCAATACCGATCTCGCCGAACTCATTGACGATGACGGCGATTTTTCCCGCCGCCGGGTCGCTCAGCAGATGATTGATGAGCGTGGTTTTGCCCGCACCCAAAAATCCGCTCAGAAGAGTGATCGGTATGCGTTGATCGGCTTCGCCAGGATTGAGCCGAGACATGCCTTAGCGGATCAACCGTCCACCATGGCCCAGGCGCGCACCGGCGCCCCGCTGCCATCGCCGATTTTAATCGGCGGGCCGAAAAATTGGTATTCGCCCTTACCGACGAGCTGCTCAAGATTAATCAGCCACTCGTAATGGGTGATGCCCCGATCGCGGCAGACACGATGGTTGGGAAAGAGATTATCCGACGGCTTGTCGGTGGAGGGTCCCTCCACGCCGTGCAGTTTGGAACCGCGATCCGCCAGCCAATGGGTTGCGGCTGCGGTAATGCCGGCATTGCTCCATACCACTTTCACGTCCGGATAGTGGCGCTCATGCAGCCCGGTGCACATCAGAACAATATGGCCGTCCACTTTGACGCCGGCCTTTTCCTCCGCTTCTTCAAGATCGGACACATCGATATCGCCGAGGTCTGGAATGTGGCGCATGTCGAAGCACACCGATTTCCCCATGAACATGTCGAGCGGCATATTGTCGACCGTGTCGCCCTTGGGGTTGGTGTGATAGAAGGCGTCCACATGGGTGCCGATATGATCGACCATGCCCAAAAAAGTGGTGGCGAAGGAGAGCCGGTCGTTGGGCGTGCCGAGCTCGAAATCCTTCATGGTTTTTTCATGCGTGTAATGCGGGACGATAACAGGCCGCTGGAACAGTTTGTGCGCCGGCATGTTGTCCGTCAGCTTCAACGTCAGATCGATCATCTGCTGACCCATTTGAGCCTCCCTGATTTATCGAGTATTTTTCTGTTTCCCGGTTTGGCCAAACAATAGCAGCGCGCTGTTGAGCGCGCCAGCAGAAGCATGCAACGGAATTCAAATGGTGCGGTATAGAGCTGCCGCGTAGCGCAATTTGGAGTTGGCTAGCCGGTAACTGTCCCGGCTGAAAGATAAGCACCGTCAAATCCAGCCAGGGCCATTAATCTTTCGCGGTCGAGAATGCTCAAGATTCCGCCGCGCAGATCGATCAATTTTTCATCGCGCAACGCACGAAGCGTCCGGTTGACATGAATTGTCGTCAGACCGAGTGCGTCGGCCAAATGGCGTTGGCGCAGTGGTATGAATATTTGTCCGCCGTGAACAGCCCCGCGCATATGGAGCAGCGTGTCGAACTCCAACATGAGGTGGGCGATTCGTTCCTTCGCGGATCGCCGGCCTAAATTGATCATATGTTCGTCAGCCATGGCGAGTTCGCGCTCAAAGCAGGCGTTGGCGCTCTGACGCAGTTCATCGTTCTCCCGCATGTGCCTGTTCATGAGATCGATATCGAATTCACTAACTACCGCTTCCGAAAGCAATTGCACGGAATAAGCCAATGGACGCGGCGACAATGCGCTCAGCGTTACCGGGTCTCCGGGGAGAAGAAAGGATAGAATTTGCCGCCGGCCGTCGCTCAACAATCTGTATCTCAGCCCCCATCCTTCAAGCAGGGAATAGAATGAAGTGGCTATTTGACCCTGTTTGAGCACGGTTGTCGGCTTTGTCACAATACTCTGGCGAATTCGAACAGCTTGAATGCTTTCCAGCCGGCGCCAATCGAGAGTGGAAGCAAACGTGAAACCCTGGCTATTTACCGCCAAGCCATCGTTTTTTGCACCAACCGCTGACGCGGTCATCAAGCTGTTTTTTTGGCTCACCGGTTAGTTCTCCCGTTTGATGTATATATCTCGCCGACAATTTCCTATTTCATATTTTTGTTGTTATTTGCTCCCGGAATCGTCAGGGAAGCAATTTTTTATTGGTCCAAGCTACTGTTTAATTTGCCAAAAAATCGGCACACACCGACATTTTCCAATCACTCGACGCTCATTATGCATTTTCAGATAGGGAAGTCTGAATTTTCTTATTCCAATTTGATCGCGCTAGATGAGGCCGCACGACCATATGAATTTCAATGAACTCATTAATTCATAACAAATAATTAATTTTACCAATCATATTAACGACATACTCTAATAACCAATTGCCCGTGCCGACGAAATATTTCTTCGATCTTCTCCGCTTCAACAGAAATGTTCGGTTCGTCCGAAGCCATGGCGGCGATGGCTGAGGAAACCAGACGTTAGAGCCGTGTGGTTGCCGCAACCTCCGAACAATCGACCGCAAATATGCAAACCGTCGCCAGTGCGGCCGAAGAATTTGGGTCGTCAATTGCCGTAATTCGCCAGCATCGCATAAGGTGCCGCGCAGGAAGCACAGAAGACCAACGAAACGGTCTGCAACCTGTCTGAAATCAGTCAGATGATCGGCGAAGGGTACTCAAGAGGTGTCCCTCTTTCTGTATGCGTGCACGCACCCACACCTATTGTATGGCCTTGCCGTGAAGCCTAAACTGCGGGCTTGGATTGGCAGGAAAGAAAGACATCATGACGCCGGAAAAGGTGTTGGCCCACGCGCCGAAAATTTTGACCCAGGCGGAACGCGAATCTTATTTCGACAACGGGTATTTGCTCAAAGAGCGCTTTGTAAGCGAGGCCTGGCTGAAGCGCCTCGGTGAGGTGACCGAGCGCATGATTGACGAAAGCCGTACGATCAGCGTTTCAGACGATAAATTTGATGTGGAAGCGGGCCATACCAGCGCAGCGCCGAAGCTTCGCCGCCTCACCCAGCCGGTGGAGCATGACCCCACCTATTGGGAATTTGCCGCCAATTCCATGATCACCGATTTGGCCGAAGACCTACTCGGCCCGGATGTGAAATTTCATCACTCGAAGCTCAATTTCAAATGGTCTGGCGGCGGTGAGGAAATCAAGTGGCACCAAGACATCCAATTTTGGCCGCACACCAATTATAGCGTCCTCACGATCGGCCTCTATCTCGACGATGTGGATGACATGATCGGGCCCATGGGAGTTGTTCCCGGCAGCCACAAGGGTGAGATTTTTAATCAGTACAACAGTGACGATCAGTGGGTCGGCTGTCTGAGCGACAACGATCTCGGGAAGGTCGCGCTGGAAGACGCTGTCTATCTGAAAGGCCCGGTCGGCTCGATCACCGTGCATCATTGCCGTACGCTGCACGGCTCCAAGGTCAACAATCACCCAAGCAAATCGCGGCCACTTTTGTTGAACGCTTTTTCCTCCGCCGATGCCCTGCCGATTACGGCCAACCCGACGCCATCACGTCACAACGGCGAAATTGTGCGCGGTAGCCCGGCCCGCCACGCGGAGTTCGACCCCTACCCGGCGCGTCTGCCGCCCGATTGGTCCGGCGGCTACAGCTCCATCTTCGCCCTGCAGCAGGAAGAGGCGCCGTAGCGGCCGCCCGGTCGAGCGATCGATCAGCCGATTATTTCGCCTTCAACAAAGGCCATGGCTTCGATTTCAATTTCGAGTTCCGGTAGCGCCAAGCCGGTGATTTCGACGATGGTGTCGGCCGGATAAGGCGGTGTGAAATATTTCTCCCGCAAGGCGACCATTTTATCGAAATTGCC